>CAYGOU010000208.1:5148-5747 GCA_964351455.1 uncultured Porphyromonadaceae bacterium | reverse complement strand
CCCCCTCTCCCCTGGGAGAGGGGGTATGGGGGAGAGGTGGGAGAGGCGGCAGAGGCCATCCTCACCGAAGTAAAATCCCGCCTCGCCCGCGGCCTTGAGCCGATACGCGGAAAGCGGATCCTGCATACCGGTCCTCACCACGATGACATCATGCTCGGACTGCTGCCGGTGGTGAACCGCCAGTTGCGCGATCCCAGCAATGCGGTCAGTTTCGCCGTTTTCACATCCGGCTTTACCGCTCTCAGTAACCGCTATCTCAGCGATCGCCTGGCGCATACGCTCAACCTGATCGACAGCGGGGAGATCCAGATGCTCAAATATCCAGATTATTTTAAAAAGGGATATCTCTTCAAATGGGACAAGGATGTGAACCACTACCTGAACAAGGTGGCTGAGCGGGATGAGGCGGGCAAGTGGAGGGGACTGAGCCACAGGATTGTACGGTGCCTGGTCAGCATATACCGGATGGAGAGCGTCGGGGAGCTGCGCAGCCGCATCCTGTCGCTCATCGAATATCTGGCGGGATGCTACGACGGCGAAAAGAACACGCCCGACGTGCAGCAGCTCAAGGGAATGATCCGCGAGTTTGAGGAGGAGCT
>CAYGOU010000208.1:0-5138 GCA_964351455.1 uncultured Porphyromonadaceae bacterium | reverse complement strand
CTGTGGAGCTCCTGCGCCGGCTCAAGCCTCACATACTCTCCGTCACCATGGATCCCGAAGGTAGCGGTCCTGATACCCATTACAAGGTACTCCAGACCATCGCCCGGGCGGTGAAGATCTGGCTCGCCGAAGAGCCCGGCCATGAGCTGAAGATCCACGGGTACCGCAATGTGTGGTACCGGTACCATCCGGCCGAGGCCAACATCTATGTGCCGGTGTCGCTCAACGCCCTGGCCTCGCTGCAGAACAGCTTCAGGCAGTGCTATCTGAGCCAGGTTGATGCCTCGTTCCCCAGTCCCCAGCTCCGCGGTCCCTTCTGCGACCTCGCCCAGAAGATCTGGGTTGAGCAGTTCAGGGAGATCCAGCTGCTGCTGGGCAAGGACTTCTTTTATGAAAACGAACTGCCGGTGCTGAGGGCCACGCACGGACTGATCTTTTACCGCGAGCTCACGGTTGAGCAGTTCCTTGCCGACGCCAGGGCGCTGGAGAAGATGACCGAGTAACCGGGTGGCTGTCGAATATAATCGATAAAAAGCATATGAATTTGTCGATCGTATTCGATAGAAATCATTATATTTATCGTCTATAATCGATAAGCCGATGGATAAGGAGCTGTTTAAATTCCTGATTGCTGACTATCAGCGATTTGCGACAGAGGTTAAACTGATTGATCGTCCCTATCATACAGAAGCTGCTTTAAATTATGTGTTTGTCGGATTACGCCGAGCCGGCAAATCATATCTGATGTTTCAGGAGATTCAGCGATACTTGAAGGCAGGTCATTCCAGGGATGAGATTCTCTATTTTAATTTTGAGGATGACCGTCTGCCCTTGATGAAAAGCCGGGATCTTGATCTAATCAAGACCTGCTATGAAGAGATGTATGCCTGCAGGCCCATTTTCTTTCTCGACGAATTACAGGTTGTAGAGGGGTGGGAAAAGTTTGCCCGGCGCCTGGCCGATCAGGGCTATCGGGTTTACGTGACCGGGAGCAACGCGAAGATGCTGAGCAGCGAGATTGCGTCAACTTTAGGTGGCCGGTTTATGATTCGACATGTATATCCCTACTCCTTTAAGGAATTTCTGGGTGCTCAATCGATGGATGTTTCTGACAACAATGCAAGGTATCTCCTTCGTGCGGAGATCATCAGGGCATTCGAAGATTATTTTCGCTTTGGAGGACTTCCTGAGGTGGTCAGGCTTACCGGTAAAAGAGAGTGGTTGAGCAATCTGTATCAAAAGCTCCTCTTTGGAGATCTGGTTACCAGATATGAAATTCGAAATGCTTTTGCGCTTCGGATTCTGATCCGAAAACTGGCCGAAAGTGTGAAACAGCCCATATCCTTTAATCGGCTGGCCAACGTAGTTTCATCCTCAGGTAAAAAAATCAGCACGGATACGGTGATTGATTACCTTGGTTATATGCATGAAGCATGGTTGGTTTTCTCGGTAGAAAACCATGCTTCAAAAATGGTTGATAAAGAGGCAAACAAGAAGTATTATTTCACGGATAATGGCTTGCTGAATCTGTTTTTGCTTGACCCCAACACGGCATTGCTTGAGAACCTGGTGGCAATCAGGTTAAAGCAACTGTATGATGACAGATTGTTTTTCTATCATCAGGGCGTTGAAGTCGACTTCTTTATCCCGGATTTAAAATTGGCAATTCAGGTCTGTTACCAGCTGGATGATGAGCGTACCGAAAACCGTGAAGTGAATGCCCTGCTTCAGCTGGCCAAACGGGTAGAACTGAGCAAAATGCTCATTATATCAAAAGACCAGGAAAGATCAATGGAAATATCAGGTGTTAAGATCGAAGTGATTCCTGTTTGGAAATGGCTTTTGTCATGATTTACAAAAACGGGCACTATCTTTGAACCAGCACCTCTCCCCCATACCCCCTCTCCCAGGGGAGAGGGGGCGGTGGTAAATACGAACAAAACCAGTAACCAGTAACCAGCAACCAGTAACCTGCAACCTGCAACCCGAAACCCTCCCCATGTTCACCCGTCGCCACACCCGCATCGTCAACATCGGCGGCCTCCCGCTCGGAGGCACGCATCCGGTGCGGGTGCAGACGATGACCAATCTGCCCACCTCCGATATTGAAGGACAGGTGGCCCAGATACAGCGGGCCGTTGCCGCCGGCGCCGAGATGGTGCGGATCACTGTGCCGACGATGAAGGATGTGGAGCACTTCGCCCGCATAAGAGAACGTGTCACTCGTCACTCGTCACCCGTCACTCCTCTCATTGCGGACGTGCATTTCAACGCAAAAATCGCCATTGCAGTAGCCAAATATGCTGATAAGGTCCGCATCAACCCCGGCAACTTCCTCAAAGAACCTGCAACCCGCACCTTGCAACCTGCAACCCGTAACCTGCAACCTGCAACCCGTCACTCGTCACTCGTCACTCGTCACTTCCTCTCCCGCCTCCACACCCTCATGCGTCCCCTGCTCGACGCCTGCAGGGAGCACAACACCGCCCTGCGCATCGGCACCAACCACGGAAGCCTGTCGCAGCGCATCCTCGACCAGTGGGGCGATACTCCCGAAGGAATGGTTGAGGCCACCCTCGAGTCGGTGCGGATATGCCGGGAGGAGAATTTTCACAATCTGGTGCTTTCGCTCAAGTCGTCGAACGTCAGGGTGATGGTTGAGGCCACTCGACTGCTGGTCAGGCGGATGGATGAAGAGGGAATGGATTATCCGATTCACCTTGGGGTCACCGAGGCGGGAGAGGGGGAGGATGGAAGGCTGAAATCGGCCATAGGCATCGGCTCACTGCTTGTGGATGGCATCGGGGATACCATCCGGGTTTCGCTAACCGAGGATCCGGAGTTTGAGATCCCGGTTGCCTACGGAATCCTGCAGGCCTCAAGGGCACGGATCACCCGCACAGACTACATCAGCTGTCCCGGTTGCGGCCGCACCACATTCAACCTCCAGGAGGCGGTGAAGCGGGTGAAGGAGGCCACTGCGCACCTGACAGGACTCAAAATCGCCGTGATGGGATGTATTGTTAACGGTCCCGGTGAAATGGCCGATGCCGATTATGGATATGTAGGCGCCGGTGCCGGAAAGGTGCATATCTACAAAGGCCGCGAGGCCGTTTATAAGAATGTTGAGGAGGACGAAGCGATTGGAAAGCTTCTGGGGTTGATTAATAAGCAAGGTTAGATATTGTCTGATGTCTAATGTCTAATGTCTAATGAATTACAGTTTATAGTTTACGGTTTACAGATTACAGATTACGGATTACAGTTTACAGTTAGGGCTTAAGACCTTACCGTAAACCTAAAACCGTAAACCGTAAACCAAAGTTAGCTAGTGAGGTTATAAGAGATAAAGTTTAAGTCATGGGAATCCAGGTAAAGAAGGTTACGAAGTTATACGGAGAGCAGAAGGCGCTCGACAAGGTGAGTTTTGAGATCGGCACAGGCGAGGTTGTCGGGTTTATCGGTCCGAATGGTGCCGGCAAGAGCACGATGATGAAGATCATCACGGGGTTCATTCCGCAGACCTCGGGCGAGGTGCTGGTGAACGGCATGAACACCCTCGAGCATTCGCTGGATATCCGCCGGATGATTGGCTATCTGCCCGAAAACAACCCCCTCTACAAAGAGATGTATGTGCGCGAATACCTCGAAATGGTGCAAGGGCTCTACAAGGCAGAGGGCAGAGGGCAGAAGGCAAAAGGAAAGGAAGAAGACAAAGGTTCAAAGGCAAAATCATCCATTGCCCCGGGTTTTAACCCGGGGCAACCTGGGGCAATTGATGAAATGATTGTCAGGGTTGGTTTGCAGAAGGAGCAGCACAAGAAGATCGGGGCCCTGTCGAAGGGGTACAGGCAGCGTGTCGGTTTGGCTCAGGCGCTGATTCACGATCCGGAGATTCTGATTCTGGATGAGCCGACATCGGGACTCGATCCCAACCAGATCATTGAGATCCGCAATTTCATCGGCGAGCTGGGCAAGCAGAAGACGGTGATGCTATCGACCCACATTATGCAGGAGGTGGAGGCCATCTGCGACCGGGTGCTCATCATCCACAACGGTAAAATCGTGGCCAACATCAAGATGGAGGGACAGAAGGAGAGTTTGGAGAAGATGTTTCAGGAGCTTACGAAATAGAACGTTAGGTTTACAGATTACGGTTTACAGTTTACGGTCAGGTAAAAAGTCTTAACCGTAAACCTAAAACCGTAATCTGTAATCCTACAGATCCGTAAACCTAAAACCGTAAACCGTAAACTTTAAACCGTTAACCGCTAACCGAAAACCTCTAAAATCGTATAGTTCCCGCTCACCAGCACCGTCTGTATTCCCAGTCGTTTGGCAGATTCAAGGTTCTCTTCGCAGTCGTCGATGAAGAGGCACTCTTCGGCTTTCAGTCCTGCCTCTTTCAGCATTTTGAAGTAGATCAGCGGATCGGGTTTGCGGCAATCCATTTCGAACGAATAGAAGGCCTTTTCCATGAGGTGACCGAGTGAGGGGATGCCGAAGCGGTCGTTCAGTTGCCGGTTGTAGTGCTCGCAGTGGATGGCGTTGGTGTTGCTGAGGAGAAAGGTACGGTGCTTCTGCGAGAGGCTTTGCACCAGCTCGATGCGTTCAGCGGGATAGTCGAGCAGCAATGCGTTCCATGCCTCATCGAACTGCTCATCCGGGATTTCGAGTCCCACCCGCTCGCAGAGCTTTGAGCGAAACTGGGCGGGCGACAGGATTCCCACCTCAAAATTCTGCAGGATGCGCCGCACGTCGGGCAGTTCGAAGAGATTGCGTGTGGCGGGCAGTTCACACAGCTCATCGTTTGTGACGCCTCGCAGGCGGTCGAAGGCGGTGAAGGTATGCTCGAAATCGATGTTGAGCAGCACCCCGCCAAGGTCGAAGATGATATTCCGTACCATGCCTTAAATATAACAAAAGGCTGATTTATCTTTGAGATATGAAGATCGGCGGCAAGCACTATACCAGCATCTGGTACGACGAAACGGATTCGAAGGTTTACTACATCGATCAGACCCGCCTGCCCCATGAGCTGGTGGTTCGCGAGCTGGCAACCATTGAAGATGCCATCCGGGCCATCCGCGACAAGGAGCTTCGCGGCGCCCCCGCGATCGGCGTCCCCGCCGCATTCG
>CAYGOU010000207.1:0-5755 GCA_964351455.1 uncultured Porphyromonadaceae bacterium | reverse complement strand
CGATCGAACCATAATCGTGCAGGGTTTTATCGAACAACATCTCCTCTTTAGCCGACGACTGCCCCATAGTTGTTGTTAGGGCGAATGCCATGCAAATGGCTGAAATCAATAGCTTTTTCATGATCTTCATCAATTCATTAACAAACTACAAAAATACCAAATAACTACCTAAATAACGTACATACAGGGCTTCTTGTTTTTTGTTATTTTTACGAATTCTGAAAAAGAGGGTGTTTTTTATTAAAGAGATGATAATGAAGCAGATGGAGGTCTCGGCCCAATATGATCCATCCAGAACGGAAGACAGATGGTACCAATATTGGATGGAACACGGGTTTTTTGATTCTGTGCCGGATGACAGGGAACCCTATACAGTAGTGATTCCTCCCCCCAATGTTACCGGCGTGCTCCACATGGGACACATGCTGAACAACACCATTCAGGATATATTGGTGAGAAGGGCCCGGATGCAGGGTAAGAATGCCTGCTGGCTGCCAGGGACCGACCACGCTTCGATCGCAACGGAGGCCCGGGTGGTGGCCCGTCTCAGAGAGCAGGGCATCCGGAAATCGGATTTGAGCAGGGAGGAGTTTCTCAAGCATGCTTGGGATTGGACGTACACTCATGGGGGAATCATTCTGGAGCAGCTGAAAAAGCTGGGTGCATCGTGTGACTGGAAGCGGACCTGTTTTACCATGGATCCGGTTTTGTCAGAGAGCGTGATCCGGGTGTTTGTGGACTTATACGAGCGCGGTTTGATTTACCGGGGTGTCAGAATGGTTAACTGGGATCCTCAGGCACGGACCGCTGTGTCTGACGAGGAGGTGAATTACCGTGAAGAGGATTCGAAACTTTTTTATGTAAGATACAAAATTGATGGTGTTGAAGATCAGTACTTAACCGTTGCGACCACCCGTCCTGAAACCATTCTTGGAGATACGGCCGTGTGCGTTCATCCGGATGATCCACGGTTCAGCCATCTTGCGGGGGCCAGGGTGTGGGTGCCGATGGCAAAACGTTTGGTTCCGGTTATTTTCGACACCTATGTCGACATGGAGTTTGGTACCGGGGCTCTAAAGATTACGCCTGCTCACGATGAGAATGACTATGAAATCGGAAAGCGACACGGACTGGAGACCATTGATATTTTTAACGACGACGGAACCCTTGGCAGGGCCGCAGCACTTTTTGTGGGAACCGACAGGTTTGTTGCCAGGCAGCTCGCGGCCAAAGAGCTTGAAAATGAGGGGGCTCTGGTAAAGGTTGAGGCTTACCGGAACAAGGTTGGCTACTCTGAGCGCACCAATGCAGTAATTGAGCCCAGGTTGTCGAACCAGTGGTTCCTTCGGATGAAGGAGCTGGCCGGTCCTGCTCTTGAACATGTGATGGATGATGAAATTCGTCTTCATCCTGCGAAATTCAAGAATACCTATCGTCATTGGATGGAGAACATACGCGACTGGTGCATTTCGAGACAATTGTGGTGGGGGCATCGCATTCCGGCGTGGTTTCTTGATGATGGCCGGCTGGTGGTTGCCATGAATGAGGAGGAGGCACTGACGAGAGCGAGAGAGCTTTCAGGCGATCCTGACCTTGGCCTTTCCTCACTGACCCAGGATCCCGATGTTTTGGATACATGGTTTTCATCCTGGCTATGGCCCATTTCGGTATTCGATGGCATCCGCAACCCCAAGAATCCAGATATTTCTTACTACTATCCTACACATGATCTGGTGACCGCTCCTGAGATTCTATTCTTCTGGGTGGCCAGAATGGTTATGGCCGGATATGCTTTCAGGGACGAGAAGCCTTTCCGCAATGTTTACCTGACCGGAATTGTCAGGGATCATCAACGGCGGAAAATGTCAAAATCTCTTGGGAATTCACCCGAACCCCTTGATCTGATTGCAAAGTATGGAGCCGATGGGGTGAGAGTCGGAATGCTTTTGTGTTCACCTGCTGGCAATGATCTGCTGTTTGATGAATCGCTGACTGAGCAGGGTCGGAATTTCGGAAACAAGATTTGGAACGCTTTCAGGCTCCTCTCTGGCTGGAAGGTCGACGAAGCAATTTCTCAACCAGAGACCTCGATTCTCGCCGGAAATTGGTTTGAAGCCCGGCTGAACCAAACCCTTCTTCAGATTGAGGATCATTTTGTCAAATATCGTCTTTCTGAAGCCCTGATGGCTGCGTATAAGCTCTTCTGGGATGATTTTTCATCCTGGTACCTTGAGCTCATCAAACCCGCATACGGTGAGCCGGTGGATGTTGCAACCCGAAGGCAGACCATCCTGTTTTTCGAGAAACTGATGAAGGTACTTCATCCCTTCATGCCTTTCCTGACTGAAGAGATATGGCAGTCTTTGCATGAGCGCAGCAAAGGAGAATCCATTATGGTATCGGCCATGCCCCTGGCGGCTGAATATGATGCGGCATTGGTGGATCGCTTCGAGGTGGTGAAGGAGGTGGTGGTTTTCGTGAGGTCGGTAAGAGCATCGCGCAACATTCCTTTGCGGGATCAGATTTCTCTTTTGGTTCGGGGCGATGTTGACGAGCTTTTTACTCCTGTGATGATTAAGCTTTTGAACCTGGAGACTGTCACGAAGGTGGAGATTACACCGGAAGGGACAATCAGTCAGGTGATCCGTGCCGTGGAGTATTACATCCCATTGAGCGACAAAATAGATGCAGCCGGGGAGATAGCCAGAATCGAGGCCGATCTGGCCTACAGTCGCGGGTTTCTTGACTCAACGGATAAAAAGCTCTCAAATCAGCGCTTCGTTGAAAGTGCCCCGCCACAGGTTGTCGCCCTGGAACAAAAAAAGAGGAACGACACCGAAGCCAGGATAAGGTCTCTCCTAGAGCAGCTTGAACAGCTCAGGATCGGTAATTAAATTCAAATTTCCATTCATTTTTTGAGCATGACAATAAGTAAAAACCATGGCATCGATTTTTCTCTTCATGCCAACCCGATTGAGCAGCACTTGCAGAAACCAAGCAAGGATTTTACCCGCGAAGACCTGATTCGTTTTGTTCGCGAGCAGGGAATCAGGATGGTCAACTTCAGGTATCCTGCAGAGGATGGAAAACTGAAGATCCTGAATTTCATCATCCAAAGCGAGGATTACCTTAGAAGCATCCTCACGACCGGAGAAAGAGTTGACGGGAGCAGTCTCTTTTCTTACATTGAGGCAGGATCAAGCGACCTGTACGTGGTACCCCGCTATTCTACGGCATTTGTCAACCCCTTTTCACAAATTCCGGCCATTGATATCCTCTGTTCGTTCTACAACAACAAGAGCGAGCCCCTAGAAACCGCCCCGGAGCATATTCTGCGAAAGGCCCATCAGATCTTCAAAAAGGATACCGGCTTTACGTTCAAGGCCATGGGTGAACTGGAGTATTATGTGCAGGGGAAGAAGGAGGAGATGTATCCTGCCGATGATCAGAAAGGTTATCATCTTTCAACCCCGTTCAGCAATTATGAGAGTTTTCGAACCGAAGCGATGAATCTGATTGCCCGTTGTGGCGGGAGGATCAAATATGGACACAGCGAGGTTGGAATTTTCAGTTCGGAAGCCGAAAGTTTTGAACAGCACGAAATCGAGTTTTTACCGGTCGACGTTGAGGATGCTGCTGACCAGCTGGTGATTGCAAAATGGGTTCTTCGTCATCTTGGCGACCAATATGGACTCAATGTCAGCTTTGCCCCAAAGATTACGGTTGGAAAGGCAGGATCCGGTATGCACATTCATATGTACCTTGAGAAGGATGGACGAAATGTTATGGTGGATCAGGGGCGCCTAAGCGATGACGCCCGCAGGCTGATTGCGGGTCTGATGCACCTTGCTGCCCCGCTTACCGCTTTCGGAAATACCATCCCAACCTCTTACCTCAGGCTGGTTCCCCATCAGGAGGCTCCCACCAATGTTTGCTGGGGAGACCGCAACCGCTCAGTCCTGGTCAGGGTTCCGCTGGGGTGGCTCGAAGGGTCTGAAATGATTTATCATGCCAATCCTCTGGAGCCCAGGGGTCAGAGTACCGGAGTCAACAGACAGACTGTCGAGTTGAGAAGTCCCGACGGATCTGCGGATATTTATCACCTGCTGGCCGGTATTCTGGTCGCTGCCAGGCACGGACTGCAGATGCCCGAGGCATTGGAGCTTGCTGAGCGCCTGTATGTGGATGTTAATATTTTTCACAAAAGCCACCAGGAGAAACTCAAGCATCTGGCAAAACTGCCCACTTCATGTTCCGGTTCGGCTGATATTTTATCTGAATCACGAGCGATATTTGAGAAGGATGGGATTTTTCCCCCTGGTACCATTGACTCTTTCATCAAAAAGCTGAAATCATACCAGGATGAAGGGCTTAGTGAGCGACTGTACGGCAAGACAGAGGAGATCAGGAAGCTGGTTTACAAATACCTGCACCACATGTAATCTCTGCACTCTTATGATGGATTTGCCCGGGTATCATTTATCCGGGCATTTTTTATGCTTACATTCAGTTCAAAGCCGATCAGTAAAACCAGTGAGTTGATAAACAGCCAGATCAATAAGGCAATGAGTGTTCCTATGGATCCGTAGAGTTTGTTATACTGGCCGAAGTTGTTGATGTAGGCTGAAAACCCCACCGAAGTTAATATGACGAAAAGAGAAGCCAGGGTACTGCCCGGACTTAAGAACCTGTACTTCTGTTTTCTCGCGGGGGCCAGATAAAAAAGAGAGGAGATGCTTAAAAAGGTAAACACCAGGATGATGATCCATTTACCGTTTTGGAGAAGGGAGATCAGCACAGGATTTTGGAGGATCTCCTTTCTTTGAAGAAAGGAGATAAAGGATCCGCTGAAAATTATCAGGATCACTGCGATGGCCATAAGGGCGCAAAAGATGAAAACCAGCAGGAGGGAGATCATCTGTTTATTTATCCATGAGCGTGATTCCATATGATGAAAGGTGGCGTTGAATGCTGTAATAAGTCCTGCCACTCCCCCGGACGAAAAAAACAAGGCTGCGAAAAAACCAACTGAGAGCAGATCAAATCTTTTCCGGGTAACAATCTCCTCAACGGTTTGCCGGATCGTGCTGAATACGTTTTCAGGAAGGAGATTCTCAAGCGTGTTCATGAGTTCTGCCTGGAAATTCGGTATAGGTATATGCGGAATCAGCGTAAAAAAGAAAATGATGGCCGGAAAAATGGCCAGGAAGAAGCTGTAGGCCACAGCCGAAGCCCGAATGGTGAGGGCTCCGTTTTTTATTCCCTTGAAGAAGAAAGAGAAGACTTCGTAAATTGGAATCCTGTCAAAGCCTGGTAAGGAAGCTCGTCTGACAAACAGGTTGACCAGGCGGATCCATCTTAAGTACCTTAATCTGATTCGCATATTCAAGGAAGTTTTGCTTTCAGACTCAAATCCAGGCTTGCCAGCTGGTGGGTCAGGGCCCCCACCGAGATGAAATCCACTCCTGCCAAAGCATAATCCCTGATATTGGTCAGGTTAATTCGCCCTGAGGCTTCGGTTTCAATCATGCCGTTAATCAGTGTCACCGCTTCGGCCACCTGCGCCGGAGTCATGTTGTCAAGGAGAATCCTGTCGACGCGACCGGTTTCAAGAATTTCACTCACCTCCCCTAGGTTTCGGGCCTCAACCTCGATTTTGAGCTTGAGTTGTCTGGCTTGAAGGTAGTGTATGGTTTTTTCAATGGCCTGGCTTATACCCCCTGAAAAGTCGATGTGGTTATCCTTGATCATTACC
>CAYGOU010000206.1:0-5821 GCA_964351455.1 uncultured Porphyromonadaceae bacterium | reverse complement strand
CCTATAGCGATAGAAATCCCCTTCCAAACGATACTGAGGATGGGTTCGTGCCCCCCATGAGTTATCACCACCCACCCCGGTCTGAGCCAGGTCAATGTCAATGGATACGAGTTCACGGGGACTCACATCCCTGGTATGTCTGTTAACTTTTCGTGCATCCTCGATCAGGCGCCCGTAGTTTCTGTATTGGCTTTCGAAATCTTCGATCAGGTAATTCTGGGCAGTGAAACATATCAGGGGTTCTCCCAAAACCATCAAGCCCAGGCCTGAGTCATTTGTTATGGTAAGCCATCTCACGTCGGTTCTGTAACCATTCTCCTGAGGCCTGATATAAGGCACATAAAAATCAGAAACCCGCATATGGTAACGGCTCACAAGAGAACCACTTTTACGATCCCAATAATTTTCATGGGGACCTCTCCCAAAATAGTCTACCTTATTGAAAGTCACCGGCATTTGAAAATTCATTCCGATTCTGGGTATCTCAGGCAATTGATCACCAATCTTTGAAAAATGGTAATCTACCATGATCTCCCCGTTTCCATAAAACTCATACCTTAATTTTAGTCTGGCAACTGAAGATTCCTCGTCACCGGGCAGGGTAAAAAGGCAGTCGGCAACCACCAAAACCGGGGAGGGTTGGTGGATACGCAACTCCTGGAGGCTGAATTGCTCACCTGCTTTGCGCCAGATGGCCGCTCTTTCGGGAAGGCCGTTTCCGAAGTCATTGTCAATGGGTGCCCTCCAGAAATTTGGCACCAACGGGCTTTGCATGAGTTGGGTTCGACGATACAGGTAGGAGGTAATCTGGCCGGTCAGTGAGTCGAGCTTGATTTCAAAATCCTTGGATGACAACTGGTAATAACCCTGCTGTTCAGAAAGTGTAAGTTCACGGATGCGGTCGGCTGGAAGCCGTTCTTTTTCAGCTGTCATGGCAAGCCTGAACTGATCATAGGCAAGGATATGATTTTCAGGCAAAATACCTCTCGCCCTGGGATCAACAACTTCCATGACCAGGAAATACTCCTTGCCAGGCTTGGGGATTACCGGCTTAGGGTTGAGCTCAACCTCACCCGAACTTCCAGCGGGAATTCCTGACAGCGGAATAAAGCCAGACTGGATACTTTTTCCATCCTCCTCAATTCTCCAGCGTAATTCCAACCCATCCAGCGGGATAAAAGCATAGCCGTTCTGAAGGGTCACTTTGAACGGGTCGGATTTAACCCATTTGAATTTCACATACTGATATACTTTTTTCACCTCAAACAGCGACGGATGGGGGCTTCTGTCGGGGAAAACCAGACCGTTTATGCAGAAATTTCCATCGGTTGGTGTTCCCGGGGGACCAAAATCTCCTCCATAGGCCCAATATTTGTTCCCCCTGTCATCATACTTGACCAGCCCCTGGTCAACCCAGTCCCAAATAAAACCACCCTGCAGTATGGGATATTTTTCGATGACATCCCAGTAATCCTGAAGGTTTCCAACCGAGTTCCCCATTGCATGGGCATACTCGCACAGAATCAAGGGCCGGTCGTTAACAGGATTGCGGGCATAGCTTTCAAGGTATTGAATTCCTGCATACATCGGACACCAGATGTCGGTGTGCCGTTCAATGGTATTGGTAGATTTTTCAGCGCGCTCATATTGAACAGGACGGGTTTCATCGCGCTTTTTGATCCATTTGTAGTTTGCCAGCATGTTATGACCGTCTCCCGCTTCATTTCCAAGCGACCAGATGATCACCGACGGGTGGTTTTTATCCCGCTCAACCATACGGATGACCCGGTCGAGATGTGCCGCTGCCCACTCTGGCTGATCGGCAAGTGTGACATCCTTTTCATAACCGATCCCGTGGGATTCAATGTTGGCTTCATCAATCAGGTAGAGGCCATATTGATCACAAAGCTCGTACCATCGCTCCGGTTGAGGATAATGAGATGTTCTAACTGCATTGATGTTGTGGGCCTTCATCATCCGGATATCCTGCATCATGGTTTTCTCATCAACCACATGACCTCTTGATTCATGATGCTCATGGAGGTTAACACCTTTTAAATAAACAGGCACCCCATTAACCATGAGTTGTTTGTTACGTATCTCCACTTCTCTGAAGCCAATCATCCGGGAAATGGATTCGAGATTTCGTCCGGAGGCGTTTTTCAGGTTAAGGGTCAGGGTATATAGATTGGGGGTTTCAGCCGACCATGCTTTAACAGCAGGAACAACATCTTCAAAGAAGACCATCTGCTTCACTTCGCTGACCTGAATCTCCTGCTTTTTGCTCAGCAACACCTTTCGTCCCTCTTTCAGGAGGAGTTCTACCTGGTAGGAAGAATCCGGCTCTTCGAAACTTCTCAGTTCGACGTCCACTTCAATTCGACCGTCGCGATAGTTATTATCAAGTCCTGCCCGGATGAAGAAATCACGGATATGAACTTTTCTGGTACTATACAGGAACACATCCCTCGTGATTCCGCTGAGTCGCCAAAAATCCTGATCTTCAAGGTAACTTCCATCTGAGTAACGGTATACCTCCACCGAAACGGTGTTCTTGCCCTTTCGTATGTAGGGGGTTATATTGAACTCTGCCGGGGTTTTACTCTCCTGGCTATAGCCCACCCACTGACCGTTGATCCAAAGATAGAACGCCGAACTGACCGCACCGAAGTGTATGAAGACCTGCTGATTGCTCCAGTGGACCGGAATTCTGAAATTCTTCCGGTATGACCCTACCGGATTATCATCATGCGGAATGTGGGGAGGATTGGGTTTGAACGGGTAATCGATGTTGAGATATATCGGAATACCATAGCCCAGCATTTCCCAGTTTGACGGAACTTCGATCTGATCCCATTTCCGGACATCAAAATCATCCCGAAAAAAATAATATGGCCTTTCAGCCGGCCGTGGTGACCAATTGAAATACCACTTGCCATTCAGGCTTTGAAACAGTTCAGAGACCTGGGGATTTCCGGCGAGCGAAGCACTCTCCGATCCAAATGACACAAAAGAAGCCCGTGGGTCTTCCTTGTTGATGTCAAACACAGCAGGGTTCTCCCAATCGCGGGGAACTTTCTCGCTGAACTCCTCGTCTACGTAGGAGCGGTAGACGGTATCGCATCCACTGAGTAAGGTGGTTATGATGACCATATATCCAGAGAGAAATCGAAGTGGCTTCATTTCAGAATCGGTAAAATTAATTGACGGCCTGAAGCCCCAGTTTATTTGTCAAAAATGATGAGGTGGCCTCAAAAACCTTCATCCAGTTCTCGTTGGTGATGCTGCATGCAATGACATGAGCCCCAGCATCCGGGAAAGCCTCTGAAACCTTCAGTTCAGGGAGGGTACCCAGGTTATCAGCCATCCAGAGAATGGCATCCACACTGACGGTATTGTCCTGGTTATCTTCATCCTTATAATAGTATCCGATGAATGCAGGAGTCTTAACCTCCTTAAAGAGTGAAGCCTGCATGGTTAGTTCTACCAATTGCTGTAAATAAATGATCCCTTCAATCCTGTAGCGGCCATACCAGTACGGGGCTTCCTCTTCTGTCTGGCTTACAACGCGGTAATCACCCCCGGTAAATAGTTTAGTTATCTGCCGTCCCCAGGGACGGGTTGAAAGGAAGACCGCTTTATTGGCAATTCTTACGTTGGGTGAATAAAGCACCAAACCGTCGACCAGGTCGGGGTAGTCGGCGGCCAGTTTCAGTGCGAGGGTTCCACCAGTAGAGGTGCTTGCAATGATGACCTTTTCACCCAGCCGATGAGCGAGAACAAGAGCCTCCTTGGCTGATTCCCACAACTGACCGGCAGTCATGTTAAGCAATGCCTCTTCGGTTTCAAGTCCATGATCCCAAAGCAGTGGCAGATAAGCATTCATACCGAACCTTTCAGCAAGCATGGTATGAACTGGATCGCCTTCAACGGGAGATGCGGAAAAACCATGCAGGTAAAGCAGCACATAGGGTGTAGGCTGCCTGAGAGAATCATCTGCCCAAATGATTCTGGATCCGTTGCCTGGTCTAATGGACAGGGTGGATTCCTTTCCCATTACGTAGGCTTCAACTTCATCACAGGAGAGGGTGAACGTAGGAAGGTCAGGTGATAACTCTGATTTCCCAACCCTGGGACCTATGAAATAGGCCAGTAGTAACAGTCCTACTACCAGAAGACCGATTTTCAAACCTTTGTTTTTCATTGCTTTAGGTTTTAGAATTATCAATGGAAGAGCAAGCCCTGATCAATATGGGCCAGAACATCTGCGATATGCATGCAACGGATTCCAAGACGCTGCTGTCGGATGTAAGATTCTAGGTGCATCAGGCAAGACATCTCGGTTGAGATGATGTAATCAGCCTTGACAGACAATGCATTGGCTACTTTGCGCTCGGCCATGGCCGTGGAAATCGGTTCGTGCTTGATTGAAAATGTGCCTCCGAAGCCACAGCACACATCGCTTTCAGGCATCTCAACCAATTCAAGGCCACGAACGCTTCCAAGGAGGATCCGGGGTTCTTCATTAACTCCATAATCACGCAGTGCAGCACAGGCGTCATGGTAGGTCGCCCTGGCATTGAAACGAGCTCCGGAATTGGTAACCTTAAGCTCATTAACAATGAAGTCGGTAAACTCATAGATGTGTGGCTGCAGCCGTTTAAAACCATTCAGGTAAATGGTTCCCTCAAAAAGCCTCTCATATTGGTTTCTGACGAAGGCTGCACAGCTGGCAGATGGACAAACAACAGGGCGGTTTCCGGAGAAATCACCCAGAAACTTTACCGCGAGGTCACGGGCTATGTCCCAGTGACCGCCATTAAACGCTGCCTGTCCGCAACAGGTCTGCTGAGGGTTGTAATGCACCTCACAACCCAGGTTCTCCAGTACCTTGACCACATTCCATCCCGTTTCAGGGTAGATCTGATCGACAAAACAGGGGATAAAAAGATCGACTTCCATGAATATCCTTTAAGATATTCAAAAGTACATTTTCATCGCAATTGTTCTACGATTTTAAAGATCTTATCTGAACCAACCGTTATGATGCAATCATGAAAGGACGGGAGCAATGCCATCTCCGTTGATACTTCCGGTCCAGGCAATAAAAACGTCAAGACGGGGAATCAGGTTGCGGAGGTTGTAAAGGTTTTCGAGTCGGATACGTCCGATCACATAATTTGAATCGGGACCGGTGAATTTTTCAGAAATGCTTTCAAATTCGAAATGACTTAGATCCACCAGGTTCCGGTATCTCAAATAGATTTCGACTGGTATGTCGCGGGTATATACCGGAGGTGTAAAGAAATTCAGCTTTTTATACTCATAGCGGTATTGATGTTTCCGTGCGGTGATATCAGAGAGTACAGCCGATCCGGTCGGAAATGCCCCTGCACCTTTACCGAACATAAACTGCTTGTCGTAAAACTGTCCCTCGAGGATCACACCGTTGTATTCATCCTCTACATTGAAAATATATTCTTCAGGAAGAACCAGCTTAGGAATAACAAAAAGGGTGAACCTGCCGTCTGATAGTTTGCTGACCTGGGCGACAAGCTTCAGTTTCTTTCCCTTCTCACGGGCATACCGGATATCGGCTGTTGAGATCTTGCTGATACCGGAGTGGAAAACCTCATTGGGGTCAACCAGGGTTCCCAATCCGTGCAGGGTTAAAATAACCATTTTATAAAGGCTGTCGAATCCTTCAACGTCAAACACGGGATTGCTTTCTGCAAAACCAAGTTCTTGTGCCTTCCTGAGTGCCAGTTCATAGGATTGATTTTCATTGAAGATCTTGGAGAGGATGTAATTGGATGAGCCA
>CAYGOU010000205.1:0-5833 GCA_964351455.1 uncultured Porphyromonadaceae bacterium | reverse complement strand
CGCGGCAATCGTAATCGGACAGTCGGTGATCCGGTTCAAGAAACTCGACCGGTCGGTGGTGGTGAAAGGACTCGCCGAAATGGAGGTCAACGCCAATCTCGCCGTCTGGCCCATCACCTTCAGCGAGGCCAGCAACAACCTGGCCGAACTTCAGTCAACCCTCGACCGCAAGCAGAAAATCATTCTCTCTTTCCTCCAGGAAAACGGTTTTGGCGACCAGGAGATCACCATCGGAATGATCAACATCAGCGACCAGAAGGCCAACATTTACGGTGGCGGCAATCAGTACGTCGAATACCGGTACATCGGCAGGGCGCAGCTTACCGTGCGCACCGACCAGATCGGCCGCATGAACGAGGCCATCAACCGGCTCACCGACCTGGTGGGACAGGGGATCGTGCTCAACCAGGATCAATACATGAGCCAGGTGCAATACCTCTACACCGACCTCAATTCAATCAAGCCGGCCATGATTGAGGCGGCCACCGGCAACGCCCGGGATGCAGCCGACAAATTCGCCTCCGATGCAAAATCCAGGGTCGGCAAAATTAAAAGAGCAACGCAGGGACTCTTCTCGATCGAAGACCGCGATATGAATACCCCGTACATCAAAATCGTACGGGTGGTGACCACCGTTGAGTATTACCTGGTCGACCGCTGAACGGACCCTGATGGTTAAGCTTCAAAAAATAATGCGGATGCTCATTCCCGGTCTGGTTCTGCTGACCGTCCTGGCCGTTATGCCCCTGAAGGCCCAGAGAGTCAGCCCGGAACTGGCAACCCATGTGGCCCAATCCTGGATAACTGAACATGCCCCATACGGGGATTTTGCCCTTCAATTCCGCGACAGCCTCAGCCTTGATGATCGTGCCGCCATCTATCTGTTTGATCTTCAACCCGGGGGTTTTATCTGGATTTCAGCCAACTGGGCCTTTGCTCCCGTTCTGGCCTACAGCTTTGAGTCGTCCGTTACCACCCTTGAAGAAGAGAGTCCTGCCTACGCCTTTCTCGAATCCTACAGGAATGAAATGAGCGCCTGGCAGTTGGAGCCCGACCGGCGACAGCAACCGCACCCCGACTGGACCACACTGCCGTCCGGCGATAAACTGAAATCACTGACCGGCGATGAATCGGTGACTCCGATGATGCAGGTATTATGGGGACAGGGAACAGGGTACAACACCTACACCCCCGAAAATACTCCCACCGGATGTGTGGCGGTGGCGATGGTGCAATTGATGAGACACTGGGAATGGCCCCCTCAGGGAAAGGGAGAACACAGCTATACCCACCAGCAATATGGGGATTTCGCAGTGAACTTTGACACCATTGCATTCAACTGGTCGTCGCTTCCGCTCACCTCTCCTTCGCCCGAAATTGCCAGGATTATGCTCTGGGCAGGCATCGCCCTGCACATGAACTACGCCCCTGGGGGTTCAGGAGCCCAAACCGAGCGGGTGAAGGAGCTCCTGCAAAACAATTTCCGTTACAACGGCAGTCAGATAAGGTACTCCGGCCTGGCCGACTTCGGGAACATGAACAACTGGATCCTCCTGATCAAGAACGAACTGATCAACGGCCGCCCGCTGGTGTACAGCGGTCATGGTACTGCCGGACACGCCTTCAACATCGACGGATTCAACGGAGATCATTTTCATCTGAACTGGGGTTGGTCAGGAGCACACAACGGCTATTTCATGCTGACCGCCCTGAATCCGGGATCCCACAACTTTTCAAGCGGTCAGGGAGCGGTGCTGCGTGCTTTTCCCGACACCCTTCTCATGTGGGACCGTCCCTTTTCGGTGAGGGCCATCGCCAGCGACGCGAAGGCGACCCTGGCATGGACCGCCATTTACAACCGCGAGCGGCTTGCCTATAACATCTACCGGGACGGCAACCTGGTCGGACAAACCAACGGAAGTTTTTACACCGACACCACCGCCCGTAACGGAACCACCTATCACTATGCCATCACATCGCTATACCGCACCGACACAGCGGATTACGAGTCTGAACTCAGCACGGAATTCATCCTGACCCCCGTTGAAGGTTTTAAGCTGCCTTTTGATGAAGATTTTGAAGAGGATTATGCCGGTTGGCAAATCTCAGCCACTGCCAGAGGCTTCAACTGGGGAACTGCGGCACAGCTCTCTCTCGGATCCGACACCACCCGCCGCTTCATCGGGATCAACTCTGCCCAGGCCGGATCCAATGTGCTGGTCACCGACCGCCTGGTATCCAACGGCATCGACCTGAGCAAAGCCACTCATGCCGTCATCTCATTTGACTACATGTTCAGGAAATGGCAGGATGTTGATCAGCTCTTTTTGCTCTACCGCGTCTTTGAAGATGATGAGTGGGTGGAGGTTGCGGAGCTTGACAAAACCAAAGGCTACGACGACTGGGTGAGGTACAAGGGTTACCTCCCCGTTGAAGCCCTGAAAGAAAACGTGCAGATCGCCTTTTACTATACCGACAACGGAAAGGTGGGCTACGGAGCCGGCCTGGATAACATCCGCATCGAGCAGGTTACTCCGGGTGTGCCCGATTTTTCTGTATCCAGAAACATCGTCTGCCTGAATACCGAAGTGGTATTCACCGACCGCTCAGGCGGAACCCGCGAAAGCTATACCTGGAGTTTTGGAGATGGAGCACAGCCCCGAACCGCCACAGGCCCGGGTCCGCATACGGTAAGTTACCGCTCTCCGGGCGAAAAAACCGTAACGCTGGTCCTCAATGACCTGGATCTGCTCGCGCGCAATCAGGCAGTCACCATTGTCTCCCCGCCCAATGCCGGATTCATGCACACCATCAACCAAAAAACCGTATCCTTCAACAACACCAGCAATAATGCGCTGGCATGGATGTGGGACTTTGGCAACGGTGTCAGGGTCACCCAGAAATCACCGGTTCATGTTTATGCCCTGTCGGGAGATTACCTGGTGCAACTGATCGCCATCAACCACACCTGCGAAAACGACACCATTCAAAAATGGATCTCCATCAAAATCACCGGAATAGATGATCCCGCTGCGATGGAAGAGGTCTACCTCTATCCCAATCCTGCAGATGAATGGCTGAACATCCACTGGCCACTGCCCATCGAAGGGTCCCTTGAAATCAACATTTTTAGCCTCGATGGCCGGCTGGTCAAACAGAGGATCTTCAGAGAAACCGATCACCCCGAAACGCTGCAGGTGAACATCGGAGATCTCGGTAAGGGCTCCTATTTTATCCGTCTTAGAAGCCAGGGATCGGTCAGGTTTCTGAGGTTTGTGAAATAGGTTTTGGTGAGCGTGTTCAGCAGACGGTCGCTGGCTTTTATCAACTCCAGGTTCCTCTCGTTGAGTTCCTGTGTTCTCTCCTTTACCCGCTCTTCAAGTTCCTGTTTCTGATCGAACAGGCTGTTATGCAATTGTTTGGCGTATAATACATGTTTATATTCAGAGTTAGAGGTTAATATAACTTTGAATCACTTAAAATTGTATAGGGCTCCGTCTTTCAGGAAGCGATCATATTAAGTGAAAAATGAAGAAATTAATTCTCTTATCATCAGCTTGTTTGTCTGGCTTGATGAGTCCGGCACAACATAAAAGCGACAAGCCCAACATCATCTTTTTTCTGGTCGACGACATGGGCTGGCAGGAAACGTCGGTTCCTTTCTGGACCGAAAGGACGATGTTGAACGATCGGTACCATACTCCCAACATGGAAGCGCTGGCTTCCATGGGGATGAAATTCACGCAAGCCTATGCCTGTCCGCTCAGCTCCCCAACCCGGGTGAGTCTGATGACGGGGATGAACGCCGCGCGGCACCAGGTCACGAACTGGACCCTCCGTAGGGACAAATCACCCGACATCAACCACAAGGACCTGATCATTCCCGACTGGAACATGAATGGAATCAGCCCGGTCCCGGGAATCGACAAAACCCTGCAGGTGAAAACCCTTCCGATGTTTTTGCACGAAGCAGGATATACCACGATTCATGTTGGCAAGGCGCATTGGGGCGCCCAGGGAACCCCGGGCGAAGATCCGCTGAACCTCGGATTTGATGTGAATATTGCGGGACATGCCGCAGGAGGACCGGGTTCCTATTGGGGCAAATACAATTTCAGTGCGGCCTGGCGAAACGAAGACCGGATCTGGGATGTGCCCGGACTGGAAAAGTACGCCGGCCAGGATATATACCTCACCGAGGCTCTGACGCTTGAGGCGCTTGGCCAGATGGAAAAAGCCTCCCGGCAGGGGAAACCTTTCTACCTGTATATGTCTCATTACGCCATTCATGCCCCCTGGGAAAAGGATGACCGGTTTTACCAGAAGTACCGGGATCGCGGCCTGATCGATTTTGAGGCTACCTATGCTTCGATGATTGAGGGAATGGATAAGTCACTTGGCGATATCATGCAGAAAATCAAAGAACTGGGTATAGCCCAGAATACCATCATCATCTTCATGTCCGATAATGGCTCCCCTTCCCAATGTCCCCGGAACCTTCCCCTGCGCGGTCATAAGATCACTCCCTATGAAGGCGGTATCCGCGATCCCATGATCGTCCACTGGCCGGGCGTAACGGTTCCCGGGTCGGTTTGCGGCAATCCGGTGATCATCGAGGATTTTTTTCCTTCGATCCTCGAAATGGCAGGCGTGAAAAAAACTTCTTTGCGCAGTTTTGCCCAGGATGGGAAGAGTTTCATTCCGCTGTTGAAAGGAAAGCGGATCGACTCAAGCGAAAGGCAGTTTATCTGGCATTTCCCGCACAATTATGACCAGGAGCCCTACAGCGTGATCCGTCAGGGCGACTGGAAGCTGATCTATTGGTACAAGCATGGAAAGAAGGAACTGTACAACATCCGGGAAGATATTTCAGAAAAAAATGACCTGGCGATCCAACAGCCCGGACTTGTCAATGACCTGGCGGCCAAATTGGGAAAATTCCTCCGTGAAGTGAAGGCGGGTCGTCCCTCATTCAGGTCAACCGGCAACCCTTGCCCCTGGCCCGATTCCCTGGTCTTTCTGAACGGACAGTCAAAAGGCGGCCCGATCGATGTCATTCTATACGGGGGCCAGTCGAATGCCACGGGACAAGGGTATATCAAAAACATTCCTTCTGATTTTCAGCCTGATACCACGGTTCTGTTCTTTTATTCGCGCTGGTTACAGGGCAAAGGCCCTTCCGAAACATGGATACCCCTTAGCCAGGCATCGGAAACGCCCGATAAATTTGGGGCAGAACTGAGTCTGGGTACCGAATTGCATCGCTTAAGCCCAAACCGAAAGTTCGCCATCATCAAACATGCCCTTTCAGGTTCTAATTTGTACCAACAGTGGAATCCGGGCAGCAATCATTCGGATTCAGCAAATTGGGGTCCCGAATATCGAAAGTTTGTGCAAACGGTGGAAGCAGGGTTGCAACAGCTTCGCGAAGCCGGCTATGAACCGCGTATACTTGCCATGTGCTGGCAGCAGGGCGAAGGCGATGCACGCGATATCGCCGGGATAGAGAATTCGGGGGCTTATGGCCAACATTTCCGTCATTTCATAACCCGGGTTCGTGAGCAGTTTCACTGTCAGGACATGCTGTTTGTGTATGGCTATGTGATTCCTGTACCACTGCCCCGTTTTACCGGTCGAGAAGAAGTAAGGCAGGCACAGCGCGATATCGATCAGCATTCACAACATCCGCTGGCATTGAAAGGTGCCATTGTGGTTGAAACAGATGATTTACCGCTTCGATGCGATGAACCTAATTCTCCGGTTCCAGATGACAAAGTCCATTTCAACACCATGGGCATGCTGGAACTCGGACGACGTTATGCCCGGGCCATAG
>CAYGOU010000204.1:0-5845 GCA_964351455.1 uncultured Porphyromonadaceae bacterium | reverse complement strand
ATGTTATCAAAAAGAAGGCGCTAAAATTCCCCATGGGCGGAGGAGCACCGCAGGAATTGCCGATTCCGGCTCAGGAATCCGATAAGGTTGAGCAGTATTTTTCTAACCTGGTCGAGGTAGCTGCTGAGGCCGACGAAAAACTCATGGAGATCTTCTTCGAGAATGACACGCTGACTGAAGAGGAGATGCTGACCGGATTGAAGAAAGGCATTGCAGAAAGAGGCCTCTTTCCGCTGGTTTGCATATCCGCCAAGAACGCTCAAGGCACGCAACGACTGCTTGAATTTGTTATTAATTATGCACCATCCCCAGAGTTGGCTTCTTTCGCAACTAAGGAAGGGACAAGCATGCAGGTTTCAAACACGGGTCCAAATGTTGCCTTTGTCTACAAAACCTTTACCGAGCAACACCTGGGTGAAGTCTGTTATTTCAAGGTAATTTCGGGTAAACTCACTGAAGGTACTGATCTGTTAAATCTGAACACCAACTCAAAAGAGCGCCTTTCTCAGCTATTCGTGGTGGCAGGCAAAAACCGACAGAAGGTCGATACTCTTCATGCAGGAGACCTTGGTGCCACGGTTAAACTTCGCGACACCAAAACATTCAACACCCTGGCAGAAAAGGGATTTGACAACCAAATACTTCCCATCGCTATGCCGGAACCAAAATACCGCACCGCGATAAAGGCTCAGGACGAATCCGACGACGAAAAACTGGGTGAAGCCCTTCACCGCCTGCATCAGGAGGATACTGCCATGCTGGTTGAATACTCTAAAGAACTCAAGCAGATCATACTTCATGGCCAGGGTGAATACCACCTGAACATCATCAAATGGCTGCTTGACAATACCTTCAAGGTTGCGACACAATTTCTGCCGCCTAGAATTCCCTATCGTGAAACCATTACCAAGGTTGCCCAGGCTCAATTCCGACACAAAAAACAATCCGGTGGCGCCGGGCAGTTTGGAGAAGTACATATGATCATTGAGCCTCACGATGATAATGCACCAGAGCGCAAGGATTTCAAAATCGAAGGCAAGGACATGGTTTTGTCGCTTCGTGGTAAAGATGAAATCACACTTGATTGGGGAGGAAAACTGGTATATTACAACTGCGTTGTCGGAGGATCCATCGACGGAAGGTTTTTGCCGGCCATCCAGAAGGGCATCATGGAGAAACTTGAGAATGGCCCGCTTACGGGTTCTTATGCCCGCGACATCAGGGTATATATCTACGACGGAAAGATGCACCCGGTTGACTCAAACGAGATTTCCTTCAAGCTGGCCGGGGCCAAGGCCTTTGCCGATGCCTTCCGCAAGGCTGGCCCGAAAATTCTTGAACCCATATACGAAATTGAAGTATCGGTTCCCGGCGACCGCATGGGAGACGTCATGAGCGACCTGCAAGGCAGAAGGGCCATGATTCTGGGTATGAGCTCCGAAGGCAGGTATGAGAAACTGAGGGCTAAGGTTCCCCTTGCCGAATTGAACAAATACAGTACATCACTCAGCTCTCTGACCAACGGCAGAGCCACCTATACCATGAGGTTCTCTGAATACTCGCTGGTGCCACCGGATGTTCAGGATAAACTCCAGACAGCCTATTCGGCCGACCAGGACGACGAATAACAACATTTATTAAAGACCGGCAAAGAACCGGTCACCTCATAAGGGTAAGGAATCCTTTGTATTCCTTACCCTTATATATTACATCATCATAACCATCGGCAATGATGATGTAATAATAGGTTCCTGACGGAGCCGGGGTCCCTGTATTCTGGTAAAGGCCATTCCATCCCGCCTCGGGCGTTGTCCAATCGCTCCATTCGAAAACCAGTTTGCCCCACCTGTTGAAGATTTTACCATTGAAATACTTCAATGATCTGGATTTCACCTGAAAAAAGTCATTTGCCCCATCTTCATTGGGAGTGAAAACATTGGGGATCTCCAGAAGCGATGAATCGACCCGGATGTAGTCCGGATGTACGAATTGATAGGTGCATTTCTCGTATGTTGCGTTGACTCTGGTAAGATATTGCCCAGGGCGTTCAAAGACAAAGGTGGGCTCGGATGAGTAAAGCAGGCGGGTGGTGTCAGTTACCTCATAAAACTCCCATGAGTATCTTACAGCATCCTCAAAGCCCCCATTGGACACACTGTCGGGGGTAAAAACAACCTCCAGAGGAGCCTCTCCTTCCTTGGGATCCATCGTGTAGTCGGTGTGGAGTCCGTATAGCAGCAACGTAGTGTCATGAAAACAACCAAAATCATCCCTTACGGTAAATTTATACCGGAGATGTCCGAGATTGAGGGGTGGACGAATTCTAGCAACGCCATTGCGATTCGAGAGCAGCCCCAGTCCTGACCAAACCTGGTCAGCTAGGTCGAACACATTAACAAAACCGTCTGTTTCTCCTTTCCACTCAACCGGAAGGACTTCGCCTGACAAGTTGATATCCTGGTCCATACAGATTGATGTTCGGTCGCTCCGGGTATCGGTAAAATAGGGTCTTAAAGAGATGAACACATCCAAACCGGGCTCGTTGGAGGCAGGGCGTCCATTGGATCCGGTTACGATCAACCTTACCCTGAAATGGCCACCATGTTCAAAGGAGTGCATAATGCTGGGTCCCGTCCGCGGAGGAGTACCATCCCCAAAATCCCAGGAAAAAATTGCCTGATTGGGATCAAAGGCCGAACCGTCGAAGTTCTGTCCTTCGGCCATAAAAACAATTCTTTCACCTGAACAGCCGTAAACGGTATTTGTTGCCGGCTGCTTGATCCTGACCAAAAAATCAACATCCTGAGCAATCAACGGGTGCCCTGAAAGAAAGCCTGCCACAAGGAAGATGAACTTAGGAATTTGTCTGTAATAACGATGTTTCATGCACTTACAACGTTGATAAATAGAACTGCAATAATACGAATTATCACCCTTCATTTATTATTTTTGGCCCTAATTCCGCCACTATCGCCAGGGTTAGAACGGTTCCACCGGCACCCCAGGTATAAGGTAAACTGAATCGTTTTGAACAATTTTTTAGAACAACTGAATGAGGTTCAGCTTAAAGCTGTTACGCATACCGACGGACCGGTACTGGTCATTGCCGGAGCCGGGTCGGGAAAAACCAGGGTACTTACCTTCAAGATTGCCCATCTTCTTAATATCGGTATTCCGGGGTACCAGATCCTGGCGCTGACCTTTACCAACAAGGCGGCCAGGGAGATGAAGGATCGTATATCGAGGCTTGTCGGTGATCAGCCGGCGCGAGGACTATGGATGGGAACCTTTCATTCGGTTTTTGCCAGAATCTTAAGAAAGGAACACGCCTCACTAGGGTTTCCTGCAACTTTCTCAATATACGACACCGATGATTCGAAAAGCCTGATAAAGACCATAATAAAGGATCTGAAACTGGATGACGAGACCTACCCGGCCGGGGATGTTCTCAGAAGGATTTCGATGGCAAAGAACCAACTGATCACCCCGCAGGCCTACAAACTGACCAAGGAGCTGGTTTCGGGGGATGAATCTGCCAGGAAACCTGAAACTGCCAGAATATATGAAACCTATGTTGCCCGTTGCAGACAGGCGTCGGCTATGGACTTTGACGATCTTTTGCTTCTCACCTTTAACCTTTTTAAGCAACATCCTGAGATTCTCAGTCGCTACCAGATGCAATTCAGATACCTGTTGATTGATGAATACCAGGACACCAACTTTGCTCAGTACAGCGTTATACAGCAACTGGCTGCCCATTGGAAAAATGTATGCGTTGTTGGTGACGATTCGCAAAGCATCTATTCCTTTCGCGGGGCCCGTATTGAAAACATTCTGAATTTCAGAAATGATTATCCGGAGTATGCTTTTTATAAGCTTGAACAGAATTACCGCTCAACCCGCAACATTGTGGATGCGGCAAACAGCCTGATTCACCACAACCAGGGAAGAATACCCAAGGAGGTCTGGTCAAAAAATGAACAGGGAGATCCGATCGAGGTCATTGAGGCACAAACCGACCAGGAAGAAGGCTTTTTGCTTACCAACAGGATTCTGGAGGCAAGAATGCGACATCAGGTTGATTACAATGGATTCGCTGTCCTATACCGGACACACGCCCAATCGAGAGTGCTGGAGGAGGCCTGCCGGAAACAGAATATACCCTACAAGGTTTATGGAAGCATCTCTTTTTACCAGCGTAAGGAGATTAAGGATGTACTTGCCTATTTCAGGATCGTGGTCAACCCTGGTGATGATGAATCGCTCAGGAGGATCATTAATTATCCTGCCAGAGGGATCGGCAAGACCACCCTTGATCGCCTGGGAGAGGGGGCTCACATGATGAAACTACCCCTCTGGGAGATCCTTCATGATCCACATGGTTTGGTGCCGGGATTAAACAAGGGAACGGTTGACAAGCTGTTTCGCTTCAGACAATTGATTGAACATCTTCAGGAAAGTTCGACGACAATGAATGCCAGCGACTTTGCCATGAAGGTTTTGCAGGAAACCGGTATTCTCGAAACCTATCGATATGATCGCACTCCCGAAGGGATCAGCAAGTTTGAAAACCTCCAGGAGCTTATCAACGGAATCAGGGAGTATACTGAATCCAATGGAGATCTTGAAGACCAGGAGAACACGATTTCAGGATTCCTACAAAATGTTGCCCTCCTGACCGACCAGGATCAGGAGAAGGATGAGGACAGAAACCGGGTGAGCCTGATGACCATTCATGCCGCCAAGGGACTGGAATTTAAGTACATATATATTGCCGGTGTTGAAGAAGACCTTTTTCCGAGTTCGTTTTCAGCATTCTCGGCAAGGGAACTGGAAGAAGAGCGGCGTCTTTTCTACGTGGCCATCACACGGGCCATGACCAAAGCTTCAATCAGCTATTCAAAAACAAGATACCGGTGGGGAAATCTCATCCACTGCACCCCAAGCAGGTTTATCCGTGAAATCAATCCTGCTTTCCTGCAAATGCCAAGAACCCGGACTATTCCTGACAGGTTCCCAGAAAACAAATCCGACACCTCCTCGCCCATCCGACGAGACACTTTAGTCGCACCAAAGGTTTCAGTAAGAACAAATCAAAAAAATCCGATGTCCCTTCCCGAAGGGTTTGAGCCGGATGATCCCGACTCCATCCAATCCGGTATGCAGGTTGAACATCCCCTATTCGGACATGGGAAGGTTCTGCAGATAGAAGGAAGCTCACCTGACCGCAAGGCCACCATATTTTTCAAGGAAGCCGGTCAGAAGCAACTGCTGCTGCGCTTTGCCAAACTGAGGGTTCTGAGGCCGTGAGAGTTCGGGATTAAATAGCTATATTTGCAACAAATACAGAGGGATCATGGAGTATAACACCCAATTATCCAAGCTCAGGTTGCCTGAGTACGGGCGCAACATCCAGCGCATGGTTGATCATGCAAAGGCGATAGAGGACAGGGAGGAGCGAACCCGTGCTGCCAACACAATCATTCAGGTGATGGGCAGCCTCAATCCATCCCTCCGCGAAACCAGGGATTTCAGGCATAAACTTTGGGATCACCTCCATCTGATTGCAGACTTTACACTGGATGTTGATTCGGCCTATCCAACCCCTTCAAAGGAGCAGTTTCAGTCAAAACCAGCCAGAATTCCATATCCTCAGACAAAAATCAAGGTTCAGCATTACGGGAAGATTCTTGAGAGGCTGATGATGATGGCCATTGAGATGGAGGAGGGCGAGAAAAAGGCTGAATTTGCTAAGCAGATTGCGAACCACATGAAACTCTGCTACCTTACCTGGAACAAAGACAGTGTAACCGACACCCTTATTCTGCACTCCCTTCGTGAGATA
>CAYGOU010000203.1:0-5886 GCA_964351455.1 uncultured Porphyromonadaceae bacterium | reverse complement strand
CCTCCAATCCCCCGAATCCGGTTTGCTCCAGCAACTCTTTCAGTCTTCCCTGCCTCAGGGCCAGCAGCCGAACCCGGTTTTCAACAACCTCTCCCGACTCCTTAGACCTAAGGCTGGTAATAAAAGTAATAAAAATTGGTTTTTCTGGATATTGGTAGATGCGTTCAAAACGGACCTGCTCATTCTCAATCGTTGGCAATCCGCCCAGCTTGTTGTCGATCACCCTGTCGTAGTTTATGATCTGGATGATCAGGCTCCCGCCCGGCTTCAGCACCCCATGAACCTGCCGCAAGAACTCTATCACCTCCTCCTCCGATGCCAGATGCACCAGGGTATTGCCCAGGCAAAGCACCACATCAAACCGCCCCTCCGCGAACCGCTCTTCGAGATCCAGCATACCGAGGGGGAGAAGAGTGACGAGTGACGAGTGACGAGTGACGCGTGACACGTGACGGGTGACGGGTGACGCGTATCGCCTATCGCCTTTCAAGTCTGCCTTCTGCCCTTCCTTTTGCCCTCTGCCCTCTGCCTTCTGCCTTGCTAAATGAAGCATCTCCTCATCCGGATCAATCCCCACCACCTCATCGAAGTGATCCGCCAGCGCCATAACCAGACTCCCCGTCCCGCACCCCACATCCAACAACGAACTTCCCTTGCCGCCGGGATGAACATGCAGCACAAAATCCCGCTGTCCCGGCTGAAACGGAAACAAGACATCATAATGACCGGCGATCGACGAATAGAACTGACTCAAGATTTTATTGTCTAATGTTAAATGTCTAATGTCTAATGCCCCTTACCCCTTTGCCTTTGCCTTTGCCTTTGCCTTACCCCTTAGCCTTAGCCTTACTTTCTACGTTCTCTTTCTTCTTTCTTAAACCTCTCTCCGAGCTTGCTATCCATAATCTGATCCATCAGCGCCTCTACCGGAAAGAGTTCAACCTCCTTCAGCAGCTGTATGAGGCTGACCAGTGAGGCATTGCGTGCTCCCATCCGGCTGCGGAGGTCACCGGTGATCACCCTGACCCCCGGGGCGGGACTGAATCGTTTTTCATCAGCAGTGAGGCTCTCATCGATCAGCACCACTCCGCTGGTCATCCTTTTAAGCGCCGCCTGGGCAAAGGTGAATCCATCTTCAGAAACCACAACAAGCACATCCGGAACCGGTGATCCGGTGTAGAGAATCCTGCCGGGCGAAAGGATGATTTCGGATGATGAAAACCCGGTACCGACGGTCACCGGGTAGGTGCCCTTCTTGGTAACCTGGAGTCCGGCCGTCATGGCCGCCATGGCAAAAAACTCAGCGGCCGACTGCACCCCTTCGCCTGCCGACCCCGACAGCTGAATCCGCCATGCGCGGTCGATCGATGCCCGGTAGGTGGGTACCAGCAATTTCTGGGATCCGGTGAGCGACCGGGTATCCATCCTAGGAACCGATCTGAAGGGCTCCCGCGTATGATCACAAAACACCCTGATCTCCAGTCCCGATTCCTCCACCACCTTCGACAGCTTCATGCCCGGATTGGCCTTGACCCCGTAACTCGGACAGATCTCCATCACCTCCATGAGAGAAAATCCCGGCTTCGAAAAGGCCTCAGCCAGATGGTCCGAGATGTCGCCGATGCCGATCACCCGCTTCACGAAATTGGCGCCGGCGGTGGTGGCCAGTTCACAGATATCAATGTGGGTGTGTTGAGATCCTTCGGGCAAGGTGGGGGTTTTGAATCCCATCGGCGTCAGTTCGCTCGGCTGTCCGCCGGTCATCCCGTAAAGAAAATTGTTGTGCACCACCACGGTCATGTTGTGGTTCATGTGGGCCGCGTTGATGATGTGCTGCACGCCGATCGATACTCCGCCGTCGCCGATGAAGACGATTACCTTTTTACCGGGATGGTCAATGGCCGAAGCTATCCCGGTAGCCAGTGCCACCGAGCGGCCATGCAATCCGTGTACGGTATGGGTGTTGAACGACTTGTCGATGATGCCGTGGCATCCGATGTCGGTTACCAGGATCACATCCAGCAGCGGCTTGCCCAGTTTCTGCAGGGCCCGGTCGGTGCTTTCGGCAATGGTGGTGTGGGTGCATCCCTTGCAGAAGGGAAGCTCCTCATCCTTAAGAAACAGCCTGTTCATTTTTCAAAACCTCCTCTTCTATGGTTTCGGGCATGATCATCTTTCCAAACTGGTTCACTCCTGAGATCCGCTCCGGGGGTCTCTGTCCGAACATCACCTGCCGGTACTGTCCCGTCAGGTTCTCTTCAGCAATCACCACCCTGCGGTACCTGGCGCAGATATCATCGTAAAGCGGAGGCACCGGAAGCAGGGTTTTGGCCACCAGCAGCGAGACCCTGACACCCCGGTTACGGAGATTGACCACCGCCTCTCTCGAGGCCTGAGCCGTGATGCCATATGACATCACCAGGGTCCCGGCCCCTTCCTGCTCATCGAGTTCGTACCAGGTAAAATGGTCGACATTGCCGGCCACTTTGTGATGGAGGCGCATCGAATTCTCAAGGGCCTCAACACTTGAATTCTGGATAATGCCCCGACGGTCGTGGGTTGAAGCGGTAAGCCTCACCTGGTGCCGGTTGTCGGTGACCGGCAGAAATGGGGGAGTCATATCCGCACCCGGCTCATAGGGCCGGTAAGGTTCATCAGAATCATACAGCTTATGCTTAACCCGGTCGACCGATTTCAGCTCTTTGGGATCGAGACTGAACTGGGTCATCACCTCCTCTTTTGAGGTGAGAATCACCACCGGTGTGCGGTACCTCACCGCTACCTCAAGCGCCCGGGCAGGAATCTCCCAGCAGTCGACGGGAGTGCTGATGCCAAACGAGGGCAAAACCATTCCGCCCGACAGGGTTCCCGTAAGTACGTTCATGTCGCCCTGGGCCCCGAGTGTGGCGGTGCCGGTAGCAGGACCGAGCCTTTGCACCAGGATGATGACCATCGGGAGTTCCATCATGAAGGCCATGTTGATCCCCTCAAGCATCAGGGCAAAGCCCGGAAAGGAGGTGGCGGTAACCGGAAGGCGGCCCGCCGCTGCATAACCGCTCATGAGCTGCAGCGTGGTGATTTCGTCAGGCGCCGCGGTAAAATGCGTAAATCGCCGGGATGCATAGAGATAGAGCAAATTGGCAGGGGTGATCGGATATCCCACAAAGGCATCCGAACCGGCCTGCACCAGACTCTCCATGATCAGTCGCGAACCATCGGTAAACAGAGCCCCATTATCCATATAAAATTGTGTGAATTGAATAACAACGGGTAAGATGTAAGCTTCAAAAGTAATATCTTTGGAGATTATATTCAGTCGAACCACAACTTTTAAACCATGTCAGCAACCGTTCAATTTACCGCTCCCGACCATTATCTGGTCGATGAATTGTACACCGATGAGCATAAGATCATCCGCGGCGCCATCCGCGACTGGGTGAACCGCAACATCAAGCCCGAGATCGAAAAATGGAACGAAGAGGCACACCTGCCCATCCATGTATTTCGGGAGCTTGGGGACCTCGGTGCCTTCGGGCCTTTTATTCCCGAAGAGTACGGGGGAGCAGGACTTGACCACATCTCCTATGGATTAATCATGCAGGAGCTGGAGCGCGGCGATTCGGGCATCCGGTCGGCGGCCTCGGTGCAGACCTCGTTGGTCATGTATCCGATTTTTGAGTATGGCACGGAAGAACAGAAACGCAATTACCTGCCCCGGCTGGCCTCCGGTGAGATCATCGGCTGCTTCGGACTCACCGAGCCGAACCACGGCTCGGATCCGGGAAGCATGATCACCCGCATCAAGGATATGGGCGACCACTACCTGCTCAACGGAGCCAAAATGTGGATCACCAACTCATCCATTGCCGATGTGGGCGTAGTATGGGCCAAGGATGAGGAGGGCATCGTAAGGGGACTCCTCGTCGAAAAGGGCATGGAGGGCTATACCGCTCCTGAAACACACGGGAAATGGTCACTGCGCGCCTCGGTCACGGGCGAAATGGTGTTCGACAACGTAAGAGTACCCAAAGAGAACCTGCTGCCAAACGTCAAAGGACTCAAAGGTCCGCTTACCTGCCTCAGCTCTGCCCGCTATGGCATCGCATGGGGTGCCATCGGAGCGGCCATGGACTGCTACGATGCCGCCGTAAGATATTCGCTCGAACGCCACCAGTTCGGAAAACCGATCGGTGCCATGCAGCTGCAGCAAAAGAAACTGGCCGAAGCGCTCACCGAAATTACCAAGGCCCAACTACTGGCATGGAGACTCGGAACCCTCAAAAATGAAGGAAAAGCCACAGCGCAGCACATATCAATGGCCAAGCGCAATAACGTTGAAATGGCCCTCGACATCGCTCGCAACACCCGCCAGGTGCTCGGCGCCATGGGCATCACCAACGACTTCCCCATGATGCGTCACATGATGAACCTCGAATCGGTGATTACCTACGAAGGAACCCACGATATTCATCTACTGATCACGGGGCATGAGATTACGGGGTTGCCGGCGTATAAGTGATGAACAGCATTGAAGAGTGGATTGAACGACTGCTGACCGACGGAGGGGTCTCGGATGCCACAGCACCCTATCTGAGGTTGCTCATCCTGCTTGTGGTTCTGGCACTGCTTTCTGCTGTGGCTTACTGGATCACCAAGAGGATCTTTGTTACCACCCTCTACCGCTTCTTCAGAAAAACCTCCATCACCTGGGATGATGCCCTGGTCGACCACCAGGTCTTCAACAAACTGGCCCATGTGGTGCCTGCGCTGATCGTAAGGTTGCTCGCCGGGGAGATCTTCAAGGATTTCGAGCAGTTTCTGCCGCTGGTGATGAAGCTGACCGACAGCTACCTGATCGTGGTGGCCCTGCTCATCCTGCTGGCCTTTATGAAGGTGGTGGAGATCTCCCTGGGCAAAACCGCCGCCTATGTCGACAAACCCCTGACCAGCTATTTTCAGGTGATCCGGATCATCCTCTACATCGCAACCGGGATCCTGGTGCTGTCGGTGCTGATCGGCAAGTCGCCCGTCTATTTTCTCAGCGCCTTCGGCGCCATGACGGCCATCATCCTGTTGATATTCAAGGATACCATACTGGGACTGGTGGCCAGCGTGCAGATCTCATCCAACGACATGGTGCGGGTTGGAGACTGGGTTGAAATGCCCAAATTCAACGCCGACGGGGATGTGATCTCCATCACCCTGCATACGGTCAAGATACAGAACTGGGACAAGACCCTCACCACCGTACCCACCTACTATTTTGTCACCGACAGCTTCAAGAACTGGCGGGGAATGCAGGAGAGCGGCGGACGGAGGATCAAGCGCTCAATTTTCGTAAACGTCAGAACCATCCGGTTCGTGGATCCCGAAACCCGCCTGCGATTTAAAAATTACAGCCTCCTGACCACCTACATCCAGGAGAGGCAGCAGGAGATCGAACTCCACAATGCCGGGAAGAAGGTGGATACCTCCGTCCTTATCAATGGCCGCAGAATGACCAACATAGGGGTATTCAGGCGCTATGTCGAAAACTATCTCAGAAGCCACCCCCACATTCGTAAGGATATGACCCTGCTGGTGCGTCAAATGCCCATCGAGGACCGCGGCGTACCCATTGAGGTCTATTGTTTTACCGACACAACCGAATGGGCCAGCTACGAAGAGATCCAGGCCGACATCTTCGACCACCTCCTCGCCGCCACCGCTTTCTTTGACCTTGAAATTTTTCAGCAACCCAGCGGCAGCGACTTCAGCAGATTGTCGCCGCCAGGCCCGAACCACTGACCCCCTACCCCCTCCAGGGCCGGGTGCGGCTCACCTTTTGCAGTGAATCAAGCACCAGGTTGCAATCCTCGACCACCTGAAAATCATACATCCCCACAC
>CAYGOU010000202.1:0-5958 GCA_964351455.1 uncultured Porphyromonadaceae bacterium | reverse complement strand
GTAGGCAAGCCGGTGGATGGACCTCCACGCTGCACATTGACTACAACAAGTGGCAATTCAGTCATAACCGCAAGTCCGATCGCTTCACCTTTGAGCGCCAGTCCCGGACCCGATGTTGAGGTGACCCCAAGTTTACCGGCGAAGCTTGCACCGATGGCGGTGCAAACGCCGGCAATTTCATCTTCAGCCTGAAAAGTGATCACTCCGAGGTCTTTTCGTAGAGACAGTTCCTCGAGGATACCAGTGGCCGGAGTTATGGGATACGACCCCAGAAAAAGTTTCATTCCCGCCTTTTCAGCGGCAGCCATCATGCCCCATGCCGTTGCAGCATTTCCATTGATACTTCTGTAGGTGCCCTTCTGGATTTCAGCGGGCTTTACCTTGAAATTGGCGGTAAAAGCCTCTATGGTTTCAGCGTAGTTAAAGCCGTCGTTCAGCACCTTCGTGTTGGCCTCAATCAGAATGGGCTTCTTCGCAAACTTGTCGTTAAAAAAACTGATGGCATGGTCAAGGGGGCGGTCATAGAGCCAACTCACGATCCCGAGCGCAAACATGTTCTTGCACCGCATGATCGACTTCTGATCAAGTCCAATGTCCTTGAGGCTCTCGCGGGTCATGCTGCTTATCGGTGCTGAAATCAGCTGGATCGACCCAACCCGCTCCTCTTCGAAAGGGTTTGATTTATAACCTGCCTTGACAATATTCTTCTCGTCAAAAGCATCTATATCATAGATGATGATTCCGTCGGGTTTAACCCATCGGAAGTTGGCTTTCATGGCTGCCGGATTCATAGCGACCAGCACATCACAGTGATCCCCAGGGGTATTGATCTGTGTGTGACCGAAATGAACCTGAAAGCCCGATACACCTCCAACTGTTCCTTGAGGTGCCCTGATTTCGGCAGGGTAGTCTGGAAAAGTTGATACGTCATTTCCGAATAGTGCAGAGGTGTCAGAGAAGAGGGTTCCGGTGAGCTGCATTCCATCGCCGGAGTCGCCTGAAAACCTGATCACCACAGCTTCCATTTCGATGACCTTGGCCTGTTTGCCCATAACTTTTGGTTGAATAAAGTGTTTACGTGGTATTGAGGTTAAAAATTCGGGCTATAACCGAATGATTATTCTGTTCGATTATAGCCCTATGTCTTTCCTTTCATATTCCAGCGCAAAGTTAAACAGAAATATACAAGCTAAGCAACATCAGGCGACAAAATAAGCTTTTACCTTTGCACCATTATGGCCATCATAAAATCAGTCAGGGGTTTTACCCCCATAATTGGGAATAATTGCTATCTGGCCGAAACCGCCGTAGTAATCGGAGATGTCATCATGGGAGATGACTGCAGCATCTGGTACAATGCCATCCTGAGAGGCGACGTAAACTCCATTCGCATTGGAAACCGCGTAAACATCCAGGACGGAGCAGTTCTCCACACCCTATACCAGCGCTCGGTGGTGGAAATTGCAGACTCTGTTTCAATCGGGCATCAGGCAGTTGTTCACGGGGCACGGATTGAAAGCAGGGTGCTGATCGGAATCGGAGCCATCATCCTCGACCATGCAGTCATAGGAGAGAACTCCATCATCGCTGCCGGGGCCCTGGTCAAGGATTCGACCATCGTCGAGCCCAATAGCATCTATGCCGGTGTACCGGCAGTCAAGATTAAGGAGATCGATCCGCAACAGACCCGTGAGATGATCGAAAAAATTGCCGGGAATTACCTGATGTACGCTGGCTGGTACCGCGAATAATCGTAGTCAGGAAGATCAAAGGTTCAACTTCTGAACGGGGAATTCCCTACCCCACATCTGCTGGATCATTCCATTCAGAACATCTGGTTTACCCGTGGTGTAGAAGCTGATAGCCTGATTTTCTTTAACGTCAGATCCCGCAACCATAGGTTCAAGCAATTTTAAGGTTTGCCTGGCCACAGCCGGCGAAGGATCATGAAGGGTGATCCCATCCGGTAGGAACCGGCGTATCTGCGGAATCAGCATAGGATAGTGGGTGCAGCCGAGAACCAGCTGATCGATATCCTTTTCAACGAGATTACCAAGGTATTGCCTGAGTAACTCATTGACCTCCTGCGAATCTGATTTTCCGGATTCGATAAGTTCGACGAGTCCGTCTCCCGGTTGCACATGAACTTCGACATGGGTTGCGAAACTGCCGGTGGTTCTCTGAAAATGATCTCCCTGAAAGGTTTGACGGGTGGCCAGAACCCCGATATGGCCGGTGATGCTCTCCATGGCAGCAGGCTTTACTGCCGGCTCAACCCCTACAAACGGAATCTTAAAACTCTCCCGTAATGTGGAGATGGCTGCCCCGGTGGCTGTGTTGCAGGCTACTACGATCAGATGACAGCCCTGTGAAATCAGAAAGTTCGAAATCCTGTCGGTGCGATCCAAAATGTATTCCTTGGATCGATCTCCATAAGGGGCATATCCCGAATCAGCCAAATAGTGGTATTCTATTGTGGGCATGAGGCGGGTAAGCTCCCTCAGAATCGTAAGTCCGCCGACACCGGAATCAAAGACACCAATCACTGACATAACTTGCAAAAAAAATCCCTGCCTGGAGAGCAAGGATTTTAAAATCATTGGTCTGTTCTATAGCAAACCCAGCTTTGCCTTTACCAGAGGAAGAACGTCCAAATTCTTGTCATCCTCGGGGTAGTAAAGAGCTATACCGGTTGAGATATCTAAAATGTAGGTAAACTTCTGCTCCAATGCAACCTCCTTGATGGCCTTCGTCACCTTGTCAAAAAGGGGTTGAAGCAATTCATTCTGGCGCTGCTGAAGACGCTGGGTGGCGGTACTCTCGTAATTACCGATCCGTGCGTTGATGTCAGAAAGCTCCTGCTCCTTGGTTTCCCTTACAATGGGAGTGAGGGAATCACGCTGCCTGACATAGACTTCAACTTTATTGTTGTATTCGACCTGCATCTCTTCGAGCCGCCTGGCAATGGCATCGCGTTCCTTGTCAAAAACTCCCTGCAGACTGTCGCGTTCCGGCATCATTGCAAGCAGTTCATTTGAATTGATATACCCAATTTTTGTTTGAGCGGAGGCCCCAGCCAGTCCCAGAAAAAGGAACAGTGCAACCAGGCCGATTACGAAGAAATGTTTTTTCATTGTATCTGTTTGTCAGTTATTTATAAAGCAGCGCAAAGATAGAAATTATTTCTGAATTCCCATCTTCTCCAGCACCTCATCGCTCTTGTCGTAACGCGGATCCTTAAAGAGCATGACCGGCCCTGAAGCGGCATCAAATATCACGGCGTAATTACCCTCTGTGGCGAGCTGCTTAATGGCGTTAAAAACATCATCCTGAATAGGTTTCACCAGCTCCTGACGTTTCTTAAATAGCATACCATCGGGTGAGAAGTACTTTTTCTGAAGATCCTTCATCTGCTTTTCTGTTTCGATGATCTGATCCTCGCGCCGGGTTCGTAGATCCTCGGTCAGGAGAACCCTTTCAGCCTGGTAATCCTTGTATAGTTTTTCGATTTCGGTGCGTTTGGCATCAATTTCCTTCTGCCATTCCTCCGACTGGCGGTCGAGCTGTTTCTGTGCAGCATCGTAGGCAGGAATGCGGCCGAGAATGTATTCGGTATCCACATAGGCAAACTTTTGGGTGAATCCCATGGTTACGGCGGCCATAACCAATACGGTGAATGCAATTGTTCTTTTCATGTTTTCCGTTTTTCTGCTCATCTCAATAATTATACCAAAGCTCAGCAACTTCTGGAGGCAGGCTCATTAAAGCTGGGGTCCAAGCACAAAGTGAAACTGACTTCCGTTCTTACCCGGACTGTAGGGGATCTCATCAAAGCCATATCCCCAGTCAACCCCCATCATACCGAACATCGGCAGGTAGATTCTGACCCCGAGTCCTGCCGATCGCTTCATCGAGAAGGGATTGAAATCCTTGAACTCATACCAGGCATTTCCGGCCTCGAGGAAAGCCAGCGCAAAAAGGGTGGCATTGGGGTTCAGGGAAATCGGGAACCGCAGTTCCATGGTAAATTTGTTATAAAGATTGGCCCCTTTGGCCGGGGTCAGAGACTGATTGGCATATCCCCTCAGAGCCACGATGTCGCGCCCGTAATAGTTATAGCCCATCATTCCGTCACCCCCCACATCAAATCCTTCAAAGGGAGAACGGGCATGGGTGTTATAGAATCCGAGGTATCCAAACTCAGCCTTTGTGGCAAGCACGAAGTCGCGCGTTTCACCCTCCTCAGCATTACCTACAGACCAAAGACGGGTATACCAGCTCGATTTGAATGTCCATTTATGGTATTCGATCCACTTGAACCGTTCCTGGGTATCCAGCAGGCTGTAATCCTTTTTGTTGATCAGTGAGTACGGTGGGGTGATCTGCAGGTTCAGTGCAAAATTGGAGCCCATTCTGGGATAAATGATCTGATCTGTAGAGTTCCGGCCAAAAGTGGTGGTAAAGCTGAAGTTGTTCATTTTACCGTCCCTCACAATAAAATAGGGCCATGAATCCAGGTTGTAACGCTGAAATGAGAGCTGGTTGAAGAGGGTGAAGTAGTCGTCGGGCCAGCCAAGCCTTCTTCCCAATCCTATGGAGGCGCCTGAAATCTGCATCGACTGAAAACGGTCGTCATCCTCCTTCATCCCGTTGGTTTGAACGGTATGATATAGCGAAAGCGAAAATGAGTTGGGTTTTTTACCTCCGAGCCAGGGCTCTACAAATGACATATTGTAAGCCTGGTAATACTTACCGTTCGACTGCGCCCTGACGCTCAGGTTCTGTCCGTCGCCTGTGGGCAGGGGTCTCCATGCCTCCTTGTTGAACATGTTACGGGTTGAGAAATTACCGAATCTCACTCCAAGGGTACCGATGACCATCCCTGCGCCCCATCCACCTGAAATCTCGATCTGGTCGTTGGCACGCTCAACCACGCTGTATTCAATGTCAACTGTGCCGTTGTATGGATCCGGAAGTGGACTGGGAATGATTTTCTCGGGATCAAAGAAGCCCAGCTGTGCGAGTTCCCTGACTGAGCGGATGACGGCAGCCCGACTGAAGAGGTCGCCCGGCTTGGTTCTGACCTCACGGCGGATTACATGTTCATTGGTACGATCATTTCCCTTGATGGTAACATTGTTGATCCTCGCTTGAGGCCCCTCACGGATCACGATTTGAATATCGATTGAATCCTTCTCGACGCTGACCTCGATCGGGTTGGCCTCGTAGAACAGATATCCAAAATCCAGGTATAAATTACCTACCGCATCTGGTGCCAGAGCCAATCGTTCATAGAGAAGATTCTGATCATACACATCGCCCTCCTTGATTTTCAGAACCCTTGAAAGAGCATCGGAGGGATACTTGGTATTACCAATCCAACTGATGTTACGAAAAAAATACTGATTGCCCTCTTCAATCTGAAGGGATAAACCTACTGTTCCATCTTCGTTGTGGTAGAGTGAATCCTTGATGATCCTGGCATCCCGGTAACCGAGTTCATTGTATTTGGCTAACAGGTTCTCCTTGTCATTCTTGAAGTTGTCATCGATGTATTTTGACGTTTTGAAGATGTTGTACCAGGTCTTCTGCTTGGTGTCTTTCATGGCCCTTCGCAGTTTAGCATCGGGCAACACCGTGGCACCATCGAAGGTGATCTCCCTGATTTTCACCTTGTCTCTTTTATCAACAACGATGTCAAGAATGGTCAGATTTGCTTTTGGCAGCAGGGTGTCAAGTTGCTGAGAAATGCTGACCTCACAGTTCAGGTATCCCTTGTTTACAAAGTGGTCTTTCACCAAACTTCGGGTTCGCTCGATGGTGTAAGGCGTCACCGGGTTTCCCCTGACCAGCTTGACCTTCTCCTTCAGGTCATCTGCCTCTGTCTTATTCACACCAGAGAATGAGAACCGGCTCAGCCTTGGGATCCCGCGCAGGTAAATATCCAGAAATATCTTG
>CAYGOU010000201.1:0-5963 GCA_964351455.1 uncultured Porphyromonadaceae bacterium | reverse complement strand
GTTCTTTGGTGTTTTTAAGAAATAGTTGATTGTTGTCATTTCCCACCCACAGTGGTAGCATAGCCAGGCCATTTTCACCTGCTAAACTGGTTCAGACAGACCCTGTTACCCATAGATACCGCTCGTGCAGGTGTCCACAATCAGGAGGATTATCTTCAGTGTGCCTGGGAACATCGTGGGCAACGGCCGTTACCGGCACATAAGACTGGCGGGGAATCAGTGGCTAAGCTGGTGCTTTATGGATGCTAATAGGGCTGCGAAAGAAATTATCACAAACCCCTTTACAAAATCTGCTGGGGAAGGTAAGATAACCGCTGAAGGGGAGTAGCCAGTTTTTCTGAGGGCGTCAGTACGGCCATTAAAGGGTCCGCTTTCAGGACGGCAAAATAGTAATAGTGTAAGGCCGCAGGCAAGACCTTCACGCCGAAGTTCGTTTTTGGCGTGAAGGTCTTTTATATTTCAGCCCCTTCTGGGCAGCAAAAACCGGCCCGGATAGTGCTTTGTGCTTTCTTCGGATTTCCGGCCGTTTGCCCCGGGGGCAAAGCATAAAGCATGATTCCATAGAAAATGGCTCAATTTTCGGTTGACGAATACACGAAATGAGAAAGTGGAGGGTATATTATGCGCTGGCACCAAAAGGAAATAAGTCAGGTTATAGAAGAATTAGGCACGTCCCTGAATGGACTTTCACAAACGGAGGCACAGAAGCGGCTTGAGGAATGCGGACCTAATGAACTACAGGAGAAAGAGAAAAAAAGTCCTTTCATAATGTTCCTTGACCAATTCAAGGATTTCCTGATAATCGTCCTCATCTGTGCAGCTGTAATAGCAGGCGTTGTCGGCAAGCCCATTGATGCGCTTGCGATTATAGCGATTGTCATTCTAAACGCGATTATCGGTTTTATTCAGGAATATAAGGCAGAAGAAGCGATGGCGGCCCTTAAAAAAATGGCAGCGCCAAAATCAACAGTCTTGAGAGACGGGGTGCCTTCCAATATTTTAGCTTCAGAAATTGTTCCCGGAGATATTGTGTTGCTTGAAGCAGGGCAAATAGTGCCAGCTGATATGAGACTTGAAACAGTAAATATGAAGGTGGATGAAGCTGCCCTGACAGGAGAGTCGGTCCCGGTCGAAAAACATATAGCACCACTCCGCGATAAACATCTACCACTTGGCGACAGGAAGAATGTGGTGTATCAGGGAACCATAGTCACCTATGGGAGAGGGGTTGGTGTCGTTGTAGCGACAGGCATGGAGACCGAGATGGGAAAGATTGCCACCATGCTTCAAGAAGAAAAGGACGTAAAAACCCCCCTTCAGCAAAGGCTTGCGGCCTTTGGTAAGAGGCTTGCCATTGCAATTCTGGTTATATGTGCCATAGTCTTTACAGCAGGCCTAATCAGGGGTGAGCCTGTAACTCTTATGTTTTTGACGGCTATAAGTCTTGCGGTTGCCGCCATACCGGAGGCATTGCCTGCAGTCGTTACTATAGCCCTTGCCCTCGCTGCAAAAAAGATGGCAAAGCAGAACGCACTCATAAGAAAACTTCCTGCTGTAGAAACCCTCGGTTCTGTTACATATATATGTTCTGATAAGACAGGCACACTCACTTTGAATAAGATGGCGGTTGAAGAGATATGGATGGACGGGAAATTAGAAAAGGGGTCAGGGGTTCAAGGGGTTGAGTGGTCAAGTGAAAAAACTCTTGAACCTTTGAATCCTCGAACCCTTGAATCCTTATTTTTCACTGCCCTTGCCTTAAGCAACGACGCACAGGTTGATGCTGACGGCAATCTCATAGGTGACCCCACAGAAATTGCCCTTTTTAACATTGCAAGGGATAAAGACTTCGACAAGAAAGAACTGGAAGAAAAATTCCCCCGCGTTACAGAAATTCCCTTTGATTCTGACAGAAAATGCATGACCACTATACATAAGACAGGAGTTAGGAGTCGGGAGTCAGGAGAAAAAGCCGAATTTATATCCTTTACCAAAGGTGCGATTGAGGTTTTGATTGAACAGGCTGATAATATCCTTGCATCTGAGGGATTAAAAAAGCTGGATAAAAATGAAATTCTCAGAATAAGCGAAAGGATGGCTGCTGATGGTTTAAGGGTATTAGGCGTTTGCATGAGAAGATGGGATGCTATGCCAGATGATATTTCTCCTGAAAATATAGAAGCAGGTCTTACTATTTTAGGTCTTGTGGGATTGATGGACCCGCCGAGGGAAGAGGCAAAAGAGGCAGTGGCTTTATGTAAGACAGCAGGTATAAAGCCGGTGATGATTACGGGAGACCATCCTCTTACAGCAAGGGCAATAGCAAAGAGACTTGGAATCCTTGATGATGATACAAGGGCAGTAATCACCGGAAGAGAACTCGAGAAGGTATCACTGGAAGAATTTGAAGAAAGGGTTGAGCCTATAAGGGTTTATGCGAGGGTAGCTCCTGATCAGAAATTAAAGATAGTGAAGGCGCTTCAAGATAAGGGACAATTTGTTGCCATGACAGGAGATGGTGTCAATGATGCGCCAGCGATTAAAAGGGCAAATATAGGCATAGCAATGGGTATTACAGGGACAGATGTGTCAAAAGAAGCATCTTCCATGATACTTCTCGATGATAATTTTGCAACAATTGTCAGGGCTGCAAAAGAGGGAAGACTTGTCTATGACAATATACTGAAATTTATCAAATACTCCATGACCTCAAATGCAGGTACATTATGGGCAATATTCCTTGCCCCATTTTTTGGACTTCCTCTACCTTTACTTCCGCTCCAGATACTGTGGATGAACCTCCTTACAGACAGCCTTCCAGGTCTTGCCCTTACAGCAGAACCTGCTGAAAGAGATGTGATGAAGAAACCCCCAAGGCATCCTGATGAAGGGGTGTTTGCTCATGGCAGAGGTTTTTATATAGTCAAATTCGGACTGGTCATTGGTATAACAGCACTTCTTTTCCAGGCATTTGCTATAAAGGAGGGCATGCCATGGCAGACAATGGTATTTACTGCCCTCGTAATCGGTCGGATGGCTGTTGCTATGTCTGTTCGTTCTGATTATGATTCGCTATTTAAAATAGGATTCTTTAGCAACAAGCCCCTTTTAGGTGCTGTCCTTTTGACCTTTACTCTTCAGATGACTGTCGTATATATGCCTTTTTTGAATCCAATATTTAAGACTGAGCCTTTGGCTTTGAGCGAGTTGATGGTTACACTGGCACTATCAGCTGTAATATTCTTTGCCATGGAAATAGAAAAATTGACAAGGAGGAAGAAGGCTGTGCGTAACTGATTGATTCAAGCCAATCACCTAGAGGTTGACTTGGGGTTCGCGGCGTCATAAAACTTCAAAAGTCATTCTTCGCTGCGCGGTTAGCCTCTTCATCGAAGGCGCATTCGATATCATAGCCAACGTCGTGAAATAGTGATGCCGCCCTGTCAACAACATAAGAAGAGTGTTTGGATCGCTTGGCTGCTTTTTGCCTTTACGCAGGTTTCTATGTGTGGCTAATGCTATTAGTGCTAGGTCAAAAATGAGTCAGAATGGGTCAGGGGACGGCAGACGTGCCCGCCAATAACGACAAGGGACGCCAGCTATGCTATAATGGCTTATGAGTTGACTGACTAGAAGGATAAGGAGAGTGGTATTCCCTTTATGGACGATCCCTTTTCATTAGGGCTGCTAAGCATCCTAGCCCTGTTCCTAGTCTTGATCCTGGTCCTCTTAAATGCGCTCTTCGTTGCCGCCGAATTTGCGTTCGTTAAAGCAAGGCCTGCCCGAATTACCAGTTTGGCGTCTTCGGGTAGTTCTCTGGCCGCTCACGCTCAACACTGCATCAGAAATTTGGACGCCTACCTCTCTGTTTCCCAATTGGGCATTACCCTTTCCAGCCTTGGACTCGGCTGGCTTGGAGAGCCTGCTGTCGCCCGTCTTCTTGAACCTCTTTTCCTGAACGTTCTAAACATATCCTCCCCTGCAGTATTGCATACGGTATCATTCATTATAGCCTTCAGCTTCATCACCATCCTGCACGTTGTCTTTGGTGAGTTGGTCCCTAAATCTTTGGCCATTCAGCGGGCGGAGAAGCTCTCTCTGTTGCTCGCTCCTGCTATGCGGTTCTTCTTCGTTATTTTCTACCCAGCGATCTGGTTGCTCAATGGAGCGGCCAACCGGTTTGTCCGTCTAATTGGAGTAGAACCGGCCGGCGCACATGAGAAGGCCCACACGGAAGAGGAGTTAAGGCTCTTAGTTTCAGAGAGCTATCAAAGCGGGTTGTTGAGGAGGAGTGAAAAGGAGCTCCTGCAGAACGTCTTCAGTTTCGAAAAAAAAGTCGCCAGTGATGTCATGGTCCCCCGTCCAGAGGTCGTTTATCTAGACCGCCAGCGCTCTCTTGATGAGAACCTGACAACCGCAAACCTGTCAGGACATACCCGGTTCCCCCTTTGCGACCGGGATCTCGACCATGTTCTCGGTCTGGTACACATCAAAGACCTATCGCGTTTGCAGGGAACAAGTCTTGAATCCATTCAACGTGAGATCATGGCTGTACCCGAGGGTTTTACTCTTGACAGGCTCTTGAGGCGCTTTCAACGAAATCGGCAGCATATGGCTATTGTGATTGACGAATACGGTGGTATCGTAGGCTTAATTACCTTGGAGAATGTGCTGGAAGAACTGGTAGGCCAAATCCAAGATGAGTTTGACAACGAACCACCGGATGTTCAGAAGGAAGAAGGAGGCCAATATCTGGTCAGCGGGCGGACTCTTATTGAAGAAGCTACCGATCGATTCGGTATCCCAGTTCCAGAAGAGACGGAGTACGACACGCTGGGTGGGTTGGTTTTCAATACGTTGGGCAAAACCCCTAAGCTTGGAGATGAAGTCGAGGTCGGCGACTACCGGCTGCAGGTCGCTGAACTGCACGGATATCGCATAACAAAGGTTCGAATCATCCCACCGCCCAATGTGCAGACCTAGTACTACTACGTTAAGTATCTTGCCAGGTACGTCAATTGTTAAATATTGTAAATGACTAGGGTGTGTGCTATACTTGCGAAAAGATATGTCCTGACTGAGGTGAAGCCCTTTGTCCATTGAGTCCACGATAAATGCTCAGACTCGCCGCCGGTTGTCGGAGAGCGAGTTGGCACAACTAATAAAGAGACATCAGTTCGACCGCACTCTTTCCGCCCAGATTTTCAACTTCTTTGTTGACGTGCCCTTGAGTGGTATAGAGCAGTTTATGGTTGAACACAACCTTCCCGATTCGGCGCTTAAGGCCTACTACAAAACCTATGTGGAGCGGTATTATCCCCGGCCGGAGTTGGAGGAGATGCTGGCCCATGCTTGAAGAACCAAACAAGCCTGACTCACTCATCACCATATTCTTCAAAGTCGTTTTCGGTATGGATTATTTCATACCAACAATTCGTGCAAACCGACCTTTCCACGGATTCCGGCGCGAATTCCTCTACAAAATATAGAGGGCCGCTTCCGCACAGTTGGCAAGTCTCAAAAGGGAATTCGTACAGCTCTAGGTCGTTTTCATAGCTTTCCGGGCATTCACAGCCAAAGTCGATTTCCTGCTCGATAAACAGGCAGGGGTGATAATGATCGCCTTCCCGACCTGAGATACTTCCACTACGGTGTCGTTGCCGATGCCGATTCGGTTTCTGAATTCCAATGGGATAGTAAACCGACCATTTTCCCGCACTCTGACTTTTGTGGGAGACGGAACCCGATGGCTCAGACTGTCTGCTGCCAAAACCCAAACCCCCTCGGTGCTTATCCTATTCTCAGATCTTCCTGTTTTCCTGCCCCCATATTACAGCAAATGGGTGCGAGAAGCACCAACAAACTTCATGTGGGCCGCATCGAGTGTCACCGTTAACCCTAACAAGTACGGTGCCCCTAATCATGCTTAGATCCGAAAGATTGAGCAGACGGCGGGTCTGGTT
>CAYGOU010000200.1:0-5972 GCA_964351455.1 uncultured Porphyromonadaceae bacterium | reverse complement strand
TACAAAGACTCCCGAAATAATTGCCAAAGTTAGAGATTTCATTTTCGATCATTTTTTCAGAGCTTGACAAATCTAGCGCCAATTTATTTCAAAAGGAATTAACTGGCATTAATTCAACGGTTTAGAGGCTTTGATGCGACGAATCAAGTTCCAGGTAATGGAAAAACTCCAAAATCGAAACAACTGTTAAAAACACCAGCCTATTCTTTGCTGGATGAAATGGGTCCTGTGTTTTGGCGTAACAAGAAATCCCTTGCTGAAAGCAGGGTGTTGTCAATCTCCTCGATGATGGGGTAGAAACCCGCGTTGTCTAGAATGTTACGGGCGATATAAGCTTTCAGCTGGGTGTTGATGATGAGAAGCGACTCGTTCCACTGGCTGTCGGGAAAGTCAAAACCAAGGGTAATTAGATGCTTTCTGAATTGTTGGGTTACATCAACCCGATCAAGGTACGGTGCCAATTGCCGCACATCCTGATAAACTTCAAGTTCTTGCCGGTGATCATCTGCCCATGTAAGGGCATAACGGTAGATTGCCCCAGCCCGGTTTATTCTCATGAAAAGGGCGGTAATACCTGCGGTATCGTAAGGAACGAAGTAATCCGGCATGATGCCTCCTCCTCCATAAACGGTGCGTCCTCCCGGGGTGGTAAATTTCAGGCTGTCGTCGAAATTGATGCTGTCGGCGGCCAGGAGTTCGCCTTTTCTGTAACGGCGGGCAATATCCAGATAATAATCCTGTGAGCCATTATCATACGACTTTTGGATCGAGCGGCCTGACGGGGTATAATAACGCGCGGTGGTGAGTCTGAGGGCTGAGCCGTCGTTGAGCATGGCCTGTTCCTGTACGAGACCTTTTCCGAATGAGCGGCGGCCAATGATCCAACCGCGGTCATTATCCTGGATGGCTCCGGCAATTATTTCGGAAGCCGATGCCGAACCCTCGTCGATCAGAACCGCCAGTTTGAGTGATTCTCCCATTCCCCTTCCGGTGGCGAGGTACTCCTGTCGTTTCCTGGCCCGTCCCTCGGTGTAGACAATCATTTGGCCTTTTTCCAGAAACTCGTCAGCGATTTTGATGGCTGGCTCCATGATGCCGCCCGAATTTCCCCTCAGGTCGAGGATCAGCCTGTTGCAGCCCTGCTCCTTCAGTTGGTTGAGTGCTTCGGTAAACTCCCGGTAAGTGGTTTGTGAAAAAGTGGTTATTTTGATGAGTCCGATTTCAGGAGTTACCATGTAGGCGACTTCAATACTTGACACCGGAATGACACCCCTTGTGATTTCAAAGCGCAGGGTTTCTGGTTCACCGCGACGATAAACTCCGACATTCACCTTGGATCCCCTGGGACCTTTGAGCATGGATACGATGCTGTCTTCGGGTGTTTTAACACCTGCGATGCGAATGGTATCCACCAGGATGATGCGGTCACCTGCCCGGATGCCGGCCATATCGGATGGCCCGCCCCTGGTGGGCTGGATCACCATAACGGTGTCGTTGACCATGTTGAATTGAACTCCGATGCCGTCAAACTGTCCCCTGAGCGATTCGTTGACCTCCCGCATGTTTCGGCCCGGAATATATAGGCTGTGCGGGTCAAGGTCAGTAAGGATTTTTTCAATGATCTCCTCGGTAATTCTCTGACGACTAACGGAATCAACATAATTTTCGTCGATGTAACTGAGGATGGATCCGATCTTATCGGGAGTTGAAAAGGCCTTTCGCTGATGCCCGCTCCCCTGCTGGTCGTTCAGCAGTTTGCCCATCATGATTCCTGCGGCCAACATCAGGCCAAGCAGGAGAGGCAGCCAGATTGAGATTCGACTGTTTTTGGGTTCCATAACGGGAAATCTCTTATGCTTCGGGATCAATATACAGGATTTGAACGCCTGCGCGCCTTAAAAGTTCAAGGCCATCTTCAATCCTGTAATTTTCTGAATAAACCATCCTGACGATGCCCGCCTGGATGATCAGTTTGGCACATTCGATGCAGGGCGATGCGGTTATGTAGAGGGTAGCTCCTTCAGAGCTGTTGTTTGACTTGGCCACCTTGGTGATGGCATTGGCTTCGGCGTGCAGCACATAAGGCTTGGTGTGACCGGCCTCATCCTCACAGATGTTTTCGAACCCGGTGGGGGTGCCATTGAAACCATCTGAAATGATCATTTTATCTTTGACGATCAGGGCCCCCACCTTGCGACGGATACAATACGAATTCTCGGCCCAGATGCGGGCCATTCGCAGGTACCTCCGGTCGATCGCCTCCTGTTTGGTTCCGTTTTCAGGGGCGAGGCTTTGGTTTTCAGTCATCAGAGATTCGGATGTCACTTCTTTTTTCCACCTTTTGAGGCAGGTGCCTTGGGAGTGCTTTTTACCTTTCTGGGCCGCGTCACTCCGTAAGATCTTGAAAACAGTTTACCTCGTCTGGTCTTTTTATCTCCTTTTCCCATGTAGCATATATTTAACCAACAAAGATAACACTTTTAAACCTGCATGGCACTTTAGTCTGCAAGGTCATCCGAATCCAGATAAATACAGTTAACTTTATGGTACCCCCCTCCACATTGGATATTCACCATGAAAGGATTTGCTTTTTCAATGGGCACGATTGCTGCAGGACTCATACTTAGTGCCGGTTGCAGCAGAAATCAGGCTCCGGTGATTGTTTCTGTCAATCACACGTTTATTGGGGATTCGCTATCACAATTCATCCGGCTTGACGCGGATGCTTATGATCCGGACGGGGATTCACTGATTTACCATTGGGGTTTCCAGGAGGGGGTCATTGTGGGAGATTCAACCCGTAGCACTGTTTTTTGGAAGCCACCGGTATTGTTCGATGAAACAAGGTATACCGTTAACCTTGAAATTTCGGATGGTAAATCAACCGGTTTTTATCCGGTTTATCTAACTGTCGCGGCCATCGGTTATGTTCAGGATCAGAGGGATTTTCAGGTATACCCCGTTGTCAGGATTGGAAGTCAGGTCTGGACAGCCAAAAATGCAAACTACAATCCCGGTGGCGGAACCTGGTGCTACAACAACGATCCGGTCAATTGTTCAGAATACGGTCGCTTGTATTCGTTTAACAAGGCTCACCAGGCTTGCATGCCCGGCTGGCATATTCCTGATCTTGATGAATGGGTTCAGATGCTGCTCTTCGTTGGTGATAATCCTGCACTTAAGTTGAAGTCAACAAGTGGGTGGATTGAAGGTGGTAACGGAACCGATGATTTTGGTTTCTGTATCATGCCGGCCGGCCGTACCTATATTGACTTGACCTTTGGACATATGAAGCGACACACCTATTTCTGGACCGCAAACGAAGATGACTGGATGAATGGTAATTCATGGAGGATCGATTATATCGGTGATGGAGTATATCCCTACACACAGCCGAAGGAATCCGGTTTTTCAGTAAGGTGCATCAAGGATAACTAGGCCTCTGCCTTATGAAAAACCCCGAGTCTCCTCGGGGCTTTCTGTACCCAGGGCCGGGGTCGAACCGGCACGGCATTGCTGCCACTGGTGTTTGAGACCAGCGCGTCTACCAATTCCGCCACCTGGGCTAGTGAGTGTGAGTGTGAGTGTGAGTGTGGGTGTGAGTGTGAGTGTGAGTGTGGGTGTGTAGTGCGGTTGCAATGAGGGTACGAAAATAGAGAAAAAGAAAGAGATAAAAAAAAGGCCCCGCAAACCGGGGCCTTTTGATGATTAGACTACAAGCTCTATTTAACAACGAGTTTGGTAACCTTGTCGTTGACCTTCAGAAAGTAAATCCCGCGGGATTGTTTACTCAGGTCGATGGTTTCCTGGTGCCAAAATGAAGCTTTCACCAGATTGTTATATATCACCTGACCGTTAATGCTGGTGACAGAGATGTTCAGGTCTGAGGCTCTGACACTTTCAACATCCAGGGTGAACTGGCCATCACTTGGGTTCGGGTATACCCTGACAGATGAGCTGAGAGCATCCACATCGACACCCATGCTGATGCCGTTGTTGTAAATGTCGTTCAAATCATTCCAGTAATGGGTCACATAAACCCGGTTGGGGCCGCCCATCGGGAATTCGGAGGTGTTCCAGTTTCCGTTGATGCGGTATTTGTATTCGATTGGCTCGAAAACATTGACTCCGGAGATGGTTATGGTGTAGATGCCATCGCCGTCGGCGTCGGTCATTTGAGCAGAGCCACCCCAGTTGTTAAAGTTTCCGGCAACATCCACGAAATCCCAGGTGTGGAAATAACCGTTGGCCAGGGGCAGTGTCATGTCAACGTTGAAGGTGACATCGCAGGTGACCGGGGCCCCGCTGTAATCGAGGTTCAGACGGATCATCGAGAGGTCGGTGTCGTTGATGTACCAACCGTCGCCGTCAATCAGGCTGTAAACCGTTTTGCCGTCGGCGTATTTGTGATCAAGGTCGGATCCGATGGTGAAGCGGAAAACGTTGTTATCCGGACCGTCGCCTCCGCCATGCCAAACCTGAATGGCAGCAATGTAGGTGCCCGGGGTCATGAATTCAGATTCACCGTCCTTTTCCATGGGCATGGTGATCCAGGTGTTCAGGTTGTCTTCGGTCACCTCGCCGAATTCGGCGTTGATCATCGGCAGCCATTCAGCGGTTTCTTCGGCCCACCTGAAGATGAAATACTGGAAGCCGTAACCGACCTGGGTGGAGGCGGTCGGATTCTCAGGCCTCTGCATGATCAGCACCGACATTGAATTGACCTGGGTGTTCTGGGTAATGTCATAAACGATACCGAGGTAGTCGCCGTCGTTGTTGCCCCATGAAGCGGTACTGGAGTAGGTTTCGAAATCCCAGTCGCTGACCGAATAGATGCTGTCTGTGACGTGGAAAATGTCTTCGTAGACATTGTTCTCTGGCACGGCATCCTGCTCATTCTGCCTGGCCTCCATGATGAATTTGTAACTGCCGTATCCATCCGGAAAATAGGGAGTGGTGACATGGAAGGTGTCGCGGGCGAGCGGTTCCATGTAAGTGGCAGTTGAATTTTGGTCAGAAACCAGAGCGCCATTTTTAAATACCCGGGCATTCAGGTGCACGTTGTTTTGTTCTGCGTTCCCGGTGTTGATGAATGCGCCGCTGAAGGTCCAGCCGCCAAGCAGGTCGTTGATCTGTGAGAGCGGGGTCATGAAAACGAATCCTTCATCGTTGTCGTCTTCGGTGAGGTCTGACATCATCGGCCATGCGTCTTCAAGCTGAAGTTCATTGGAAAAGCCTTCCATCAGCTCAAAATCGTCAAGAGCCCAGAAATAGTGGCTGTTGTTGTTCCATACAAACTTGAAAAGCACATTGTCCCATCCTGCTACCACATCGGAGATGTTGATCTCCACGATTGGCTTTGCGCAGAAGCTGTTGGTCGGAGTAGCGAATCGCATGTTGATTTCGGCCCAGCGGGTTCCGTTGTCAACGCTCACAAACAGTTTAACATCGGGGGCTCCGCAGCAGGCACGAAAATACTGGCGCAGCTTCAGGATGACCGATGCGCGTCCTGAACAATCGACTGGAGCCATCTGAAACCATGCATGTCCGCCCAGTCCAAGGTTGGCTCCATCCACGAAGTTATACTCATCCATCGGAAGCACGAAGAATCCGTCTTCAGGGGACTTCGAAAACCGGTGACCCGGTTCAAAGGTGTAGCGGCCCTTGATGCTGTCGGTGCCGGCCCGCCATACCCAGTAATGGCCCAGATCGTTTTCATCTGTAACAATCCAGCCTTCAGGAAGTGTCCATCCTCTTGGGTTGGTTTCGTCCTTAAAATCGAAGGTCTGTTTGTAAAAAACCTCTCCTTCGTATTTCAGGGCGGGTGCCTCCTTGACAACAGGCTTGTAAAGCTCCCGGTCAACCGGAAACACTTTCGGGTTTTCGGTAAACTTCTGTGCAAAAGCTACCGAAACCACAAACATTAAAGCAAAAAGCAGAGTAGTTTTTTTCATGGATAACATATATTAGGT
>CAYGOU010000199.1:0-6032 GCA_964351455.1 uncultured Porphyromonadaceae bacterium | reverse complement strand
GCCAGGAGTTCACCGGATTCGCATTCGGAATGGGCATCGAACGGATCGCCATGCTGCGCTTCGGAATCCGCGACATCAGGCTCTTCTTCGAAAACGACCTGCGCTTTCTCAAGCAATTCCAATCCGCCCTCTAAGTCATTTCGCCTGTCCCGGTATTCCGGGATCACTTGTCACCTGTCACTCGTCACTCGTCACCCGTCACTCGTCACTTCTCCACCACCGCCTCATAGGTGATGGCCATCGCCTTTCTCAGCGTGGCATTCACCCCGCAGTATTTATCCTGGCTCATTTCAATGGCACGGTTCAGTTTCTCTGGATCGAGATCCTTGCCCCAGAACCGGTAAATGAGATGTATGGAGGTATAGTGCATCGGATGCTCCTCGGTCAGGTCTCCGGTCATCTCGATCTCGAAACGGCTTACATCCTGCTTCATCTTTTTCGCTATCGAAATGACATCCATGCCGGTGCACCCGCCCAGCGAAGCCATCAACAACGGCTTTGGCGTGGTTCCCTTGCCTTCACCCCCGACAGCGGGATGCGCATCCATCATGATTTTGTGCTCGTCGATGCTGGCTTCAAACGACATACCGCCGGTCCAGCTGATCTGAATCGATTTCTTCATCTTGTTCTGTTTTAATGCGTAAACTAACAAATAAAACCCGAAAGTGTTATATTTGCTGATCGGCTGAATCTGATTTTTGTCAGGTTTTTGTACCGGTGCTTATCGTCTGATCAAGGTTGCATGAAAAGCCATCCACTTACGCCAGTCTGCGAAAACTGCATTGCCGGGGGCCATTCGCTCTTCAGGGATCTTACGCCTGAGCAGCTCGAAAAGGTTGACCTCAACAAGGGATGCAGCCTGTATAAGCGAGGCACCATCATCTACCATGAAGGCAACCGGATCAACGGATACTATTGCGTCAACCGGGGGGTCATCAAGATCTACAAAACCGGCTTCGATGGCAAGGAACAGATCGTCAGGTTCGCCAAGCGTGGCGACATCATCGGATACCGGTCGGTGCTCAGCCGTGAGCTGGCATGCACCACAGCCAAGGTACTCGAGGATGCAAGCCTCTGCTTCATTCCCGGTGAAATTCTCTTCGAACTGGTGAAATCAAACTCCGCCTTTGCTCTTGAGCTTATGCAGCTGACCTGCAAAGAACTCGGAGATGCCAACAATTTCATTACCGATATCGCTCAAAAAACCGTCAGGGAGCGCCTGGCCGAAATCCTCCTGCTCCTTAGAGACACCTTCGAGCTGGATGAAAACAAGGTGCTTAAGATCTCCCTGACCCGCGAAGAGTTAGCCAATATGGTGGGAACCGCCACCGAATCTGTCATCCGTCTGCTCAGCGAATTCAAAGCCGACGGATACATTGAGCTGCAGGGCCGTAAAATCCGCATTCTTAATGTGAGCGGACTGCAGAAGGTGGCCAATCTATAAAGCTTATGACCAGGATTTACAGACATTCCTTTCGTTATCACTACGGAAGGTTGTGGTTGAAGTTTTCATTCAGAAAACTCTTCTACCGCCGTTTTGAAATCAGGGGACGCGAAAAATTCCACTGGAAAGAGCCCCTCATTTTCGCCCCGAACCATCAGAACGCTGCCATGGATGCGCTCATCTTCGTCACCATCCTGCGCCAGCAACCGGTCTTTCTGTCACGGGCCGACATCTTTGCTAATCCCATGATCCGCTCGATCCTCAACCTCCTGAAAATGATGCCGGTGTGGCGCATACGAGACGGTTTCAGGAGCGTACCCCAAAACGAGGAGACCTTTAAAAAATGCGCCGAGGTGCTTGCCCACCGCAAAACCCTCATCCTTTTTCCCGAAGGAAATCACGATGACAAGCGCCGGATCCGACCGCTCCAAAAAGGTCTCGCCAGAATCGCCTTTGAGACGGAACTTGAAAGCGATTTCAAACTTGGCCTTAAAGTGGTGCCCGTGGGCATCGATTATTCTGATTATGAAAAGGTACGGGGACGTGTGACCGTCAGCTTCGGAGATCCCATTCGGGTTGCAGACCTTGAACCGCATTTTCGTAAGGATCCCCAGATTGCCTACCGCGAACTGAACCGGATCATCACCGAAAGAATCCGGCCCCACATTATCGATATTCCGTGGACCGATGTCTATGATACCGTAATGGATCTCCGCACCATTTACGGCAAGCGGTTCCGTGAACTGCTCAACCTGCCCGGAAAAACCCTTTTCAACAAGTTCGATGCCGATAAGCTGCTGATCGCCATGATCTCACGCATCCGTGAGCATGAGGATGAGTCCCTCCTGAAGATTCATGAGAAAACCGACAGATACCGGCAACTGCTTAAAAAACTGAAGCTACGCGACCATGTTCCCGGCAATGCACCCTACCCGCTAAGCCGCATGATCCGCGACACCATCCTGCTGATACTTGGCTTTCCGCTCATGGCAGCCGGATTTGTAAGCAACTTTCACCTGGTTAAATTTCCAGAATGGGTGAGCCGCAACCTCTTCAAGGATCCCCAGTTTAAGGCCACCGTGGCATACATTCTGAGTTTCCCGGTCATGTTTCCGATCTTCTATGCCCTCCAGTCGCTCCTGATATGGGTTCTGTTCAAGTCGTGGATCATCCTGCTGGTGTACATGGCAACCCTTTTACCAGGAGCCATCTTCATCATCCACTACTATTTCTGGTTCAAAAAATGGCGCGCACGGCTGCGTTTCAACCGCATGATGAAACAGAAAAATGCCGATGCCATTGAAATGACCTCTCTCAGAAAGGAGATTATCGAAGGGATGGATCTTCTTACGGCAAAATACGGTAAGACTACCTCCTGACCAGCTTCATCACCCGCATCGACTCGCCCGACAAAATCCTGACGAGGTAAACACCGCTTTCGAGATCGCCAATGCCCAGTTCATGGATCCCGCTCCCGGCACCCAGCGATTCACGCATGACCAGCTGACCTCCCAGGGTCACAATCTCAATCTCCACCTGCCCGAACAAACCCTCGATGGCAATGTATACCCGGTCATCCGCGGGGTTCGGATAGAGGTTGACCATAAAGTTATCTGCATGCAATGCTCCGGCTGACGAATAGGAGGCAATCCTGAAATCCCAGATTCCCCTTCCGTAGGTTCCGAAACGGGCGGTCTTGATTTTGGGAACATAATCAACCGACCAGTAAGTCTGGTCGGGAGCGCTGATGCCCGCCAGGTCGAACCATTTGCCTTCACTTTGAATATAAACGTAGGGCCCGGTTTCGGTTGCCGCAAAAAGCAGCGTTCCGTCTTCGTTGGCCTTCATTTCGAATACCAGGGTATTTGGGAGTCCTGTTGACATGCCCTGAAAGGTCATGCCCCCGTCTCTCGAAACAAAGACCGACCGGCTCGAATAACCCGCTCCTCCGATGTAGATGGTGTTGATATCGACCGGTGAAGTCACTATGGTGTTGCCGTAAAAATAGTGCGAACCGGGACCAATGCTTGACGAACGTTCCCAGGTGGTGCCACGATCTGAAGAGAAATAGAACCGGCCCCCTGAATTGAGCACATAGCGGTAATCCTTGTTGATCGGACTGTAAGCCATTGAAGATATCCAATGGTTTTCGTTGCCGCCGCTGAAATCGAACGGAAGCTCTGTCACGGAAACCGAAGAACCCCGGTCGGTGAGCAGCCAAAGGTGGTTGCCGGTCGAACTGGTTCCTCCGGCCAGGTAAACCTTTGCCGGATCATAGGGATCCTCCATCAAGGGAGGCATCCAGAAATGGTTCTTGCCTGAAAAATCCCAGGTGACAATGTGTGAGCTGTTAACGGCATCGGGATAGCGCATGGCAAATCCCGGATATACCGTCCACAAACTATATCCCTTGTCGGCCGAAACAATGTGCCCGTAATCCCCGCTGATGGTCTGCTGGAATGAAACCGTACCCTCCTTATCCTCCTTCGAACGCTGAAAACCCTGGTCCTGGGATCCGGCATAAATGATATGGGTAAGATCCCGGTTGGTGTAGGTTGAATAGTACTGGCTCACATTCAGATTGGTCAAACTGACGTTATTGACCGTCACCAGTCCGTCATCCGAATAGTAGGTTCCACCGTCGGTGCTGATCCATATCCACTCCTTTCCATCGGGACGGAGAAAAAATTCAATTTCAGGAATATCTGCATGGAGCTTGTAGCGAACGTTTCCGTAATACTCGCCCCAGGTGTTGATGGCACGCCAGGTTCGGGCACCATCACGGCTTGCATAGGCATTGACACCCCCAAATCCGACCAGGTTGGGGTCAATATTTGAAACCCCGAATGAATTGGTCATGAAAGGACCTTCATGGTTGTCGCCCCTGACCGTCCAGCTCACACCCCCATCTTCAGAACCGAAGAAACGCGAACTCTTTTCAAGCTGTGCCATGACATAGAGATGGGTCTGGGCGGGAGCTGCGCATCCACCCAACTGCACGTGACGGATCTCATTTTCTGCAAAATTTATGCTGACCGTGCCCACCTGCTGAAGCACATTCTCATCGGTCAACTGATATACCTTCGACCGGTCAACATACCAGACAGGTCCCTCAGCAAAACGATCGGTCCATATGTCACATGCCTGCGTTCCATCAATGCGGGTGACCAGCTGAAAACTCTTACCCAGGTCGGTCGACCTCACAAGGTGATTATTTGAGATGTTGCGGTTTATCAGCAGATAAATGGTGCCATCGGGCTTGCTCAGACCCCTTGTGATGACTCCTCCCTGACTGTATCCCGATAAACCGGTTGAGGTGTTCCAGGTGACCCCCATATCGTCGCTGTAGTAAAAGACCACACGGTTTCTTGGATTCATGAGGATGCGGGTACCGCCGGATTCGTTAGCGAAAACCCTGAGAAACTGCACATCAAGCACCTGTTTATGATCGGTCAGGCAGGTCCATGCAGATCCGTCGGGCGGACCGACCCAGATGTTCCCTCCTGATGAGGCTCCATAGAGTAGGTTATTGCTGTAGTCGATGTCAACGCAATGCATACGGCCTGACTGGTTGTTACTCCCCTTCTCGGTCCACTGTCCCGTCAGCACTCCGCCGGCAATTGATTCGAATCCGCCGGTGATCGACTTAAGGCTCCCCGACGGTCTTGCGGCCTGCAATTGTGGAAGTTTTTCAACGTATTTGGCCCACCTGACTGAATCATCCATGGCCCTCCAGTCAACACCGGGAGCTGTGCGGTGGATGGTCTCTATCCACTGCCTGCGTAATTCATGCCGGTTCTGATCAATCGGTTGGGGATCCTGAATCTTTTGCTGACTGCAGGATCCTGCAGTCAGTACCGCTGTCAGCAATAAAACAACGATACGATAATTAACCAATGTATTCATCCCTCTGAAAAAATAGGTAAATAATCAAAAAAGCCTCTGCTGCTCACGGCCCGGGATCTTACCCAGGTGAAGCCAGGCTTTCTCAGTCGCTTCGCGACCGCGGGGCGTTCGTTTTATATAACCCTCCTGGATAAGGAAAGGCTCGTAAACCTCTTCAATGGTACCGGGCTCCTCGCCCACCGATACTGATATGTTTGACAAACCAACCGGACCTCCGCTGAACTTGCCAACGATGGTATGCAGTATGCGGTTGTCCATTTCATCAAGTCCGTGTGCATCAATGTTCAACGCCAGAAGTGCATGACGCGTGATATCCAGGTGGATGGTGCCATCTCCCTGAACTTGCGCAAAATCCCTGACCCTCCTGAGCAGGGCATTTGCAATTCTCGGTGTGCCCCGGCTGCGACCTGCGATTTCAATCGCCGCTTCATCCGATATGTCAACCTTCAGGATGCCGGCCGACCGGTGAACAATGTGGTTCAGCACCTCCTTCTGGTAATATTCGAGATAACAGGTAATGCCGAAGCGCGCCCGAAGCGGACTGGTGAGGAGTCCTGACCTCGTGGTAGCCCCAACAAGCGTAAAGGGGTTCAGATCAATCTGAATCGATCGGGCCCCCGGCCCCCGGTCTATCATGATGTCAATCCTGAAATCCTCCATGGCCGAATAAAGATATTCTTCA
>CAYGOU010000198.1:0-6093 GCA_964351455.1 uncultured Porphyromonadaceae bacterium | reverse complement strand
GTGTACATTCTTCACAGAGTGGAGGGTTTTAGCAGAAATCTGCGAAAAGAAATCACTAAGAATTCTAAGTGGTATTTCTTCGATAATGGGATCAGAAATGCTGTCATCGCCAATTTCAATCCCCTGGATTCAAGAAATGACAGTGGACCTTTATGGGAGAACTACCTGATCAGTGAACGGCTAAAGACGCAGGAGTATAACCGGATATCTTGCAATAACTATTTCTGGAGAACCTATGATCAACAAGAAATTGATTGGGTCGAAGAGCGTGGAGGCTCTCTTTATGGCTATGAATTTAAATGGAGCGATGCTAAGGTAAAGATCCCGCCAACCTGGAAGAATGCCTACCCAAACGCATTTTTTGAGGTAATAAATCCATCCAATTTCAGCGAATGGCTTAACGAGAAGAGTTAAAAAGAGGAGATCCGGGCACTGACCATCCCGATGAGTTTTGCCGCCGTCGTGAATCAGAACTTTTCCGGAGGGAGCAGGGATTCGGGGTTGCCGACCAGTTCGAGTCCGGCGCGGGTGGTGGTGCCTGAAAAAAGCCTGCTCCCGGAATTATCACTCAGGGTGACGGTCACGGATGAATCTACGCTCTCCTTGATGTACCGCTCCATGAGTCCGTTTACCGGAGCCTTCAGTTTCCCGGCGGATTTCTGGGTTGCTTCGATTCTGAGCTGGTGCTTTTTGTTTTTCAGCTCAACCCAAAACTCCTGCCCTGTCAGTCCGGCCTTCAGGATGCGGCTCCGGTTGTAGGTCATGAAGCGGTAAAGCGATCCGTTGTGCAGAACGAAGCAGATGAAGCCGGTAAAGTGTTTTCCGCGCCAGGGGATTTTGGCGATCGAGAGCATGACCGAGGTGCCTGGTTGCTCAAAGGTGTTGGCATGAAGCCATATCCAGCTTTCAGGCATGGAGGTTCCCCAGTCCTTTTCAATATAACCCCTTCCCCCGTTGAAGTCGAAATCCTCCCGGTTGTAGAGAAACTTTCCGCTGAGCCGGTGGTCCATTGAGACCACCCCGTGGTAGCACTCCATGGAGGGAACGAAACTGTACCATCCCATGATGCCCGGAGCCAAGGGATTGCCGGGCCAGGGGGTGATTCCGCTGAAATCCACCCTTCCGGAGAGTTGCAGCTCATTGCGGTTTAGGTTCAGTTCAAGATGATCCCGGCTGAAGTGGTTGTCGCCGATTGAAATCTCCAGTTTTGAGCGGGATGCCTTAAAATCCTGAAGCGGAAATTCGAGATAGTGGGTCATTGCACTGACCCCGTCGATCACCTGGATGAAGGCGTGGGGATCCCCGGCAAGCGAAACTCCGGGTATCACCGACAGAACCCTGCTGAAGTCGGCTGAAACCTGCTTGTAATACCATCCCTCGAAATAGCGGGTCTTTTTGGCATCTCCCTGGAACAGTTCAGGATGAAAGATTTTGCACATGATCTTGGTTTATAAAGGAACCTTGATAAATCCTTCAAGATAGGTTACTGCTTCGCCTCCGATCTCCACGCGGTTTCCCTTATGTCGGCACAGCAAAAAGCCACCTCTGGCCGAGAGCTGTCTCGCGCTCATCTCATTCTTCGCCAGCTGGCGACTCCAGTATGGAATCAGCGTGGTATGGGCCGAGCCGGTGACCGGGTCTTCGTCGATGCCAACCTGCGGACCGAAAAAACGAGAAACGAAATCGACCTCCTGACCCGGTGCGGTGACAATGACACCGCGAGCATCGACCTTTCCGAGCAATCCAAAGTCGGGCTTCATCGACTCTATTTCCCACCGGCTTTCATAAACCAGCAGGTAGTCTGTTTTGCCCCTGTAGCAAAGCAGGGGCTCCCTGCCCAGGGCCTTGTAGAGGTCTTCGGGAGGTTCGGCGGGATCTACAGGATCGGCGGGAAAGTCAAGCATGATCCGTGATTTTTCCCTGAAGACCCTCAGAGGTCCGCTGAGCGACCCGAAGCGGATCTCCTCACCCTGAAACCCGAGGTGGTTGAAAATGACGTGGGCCGATGCCAGGGTGGCATGGCCGCACAGTTCAACCTCCACCTTCGGGGTGAACCACCGGATATGAAAGCCATCTGAAGAGGGAACAAAGAAGGCCGTTTCGGCCAGGTTGTTCTCCATGGCGATCAGCTGCATGGTTTCGTCGGGAAGCCAGGATTCAAGTGGCAGCACGCCGGCAGGATTTCCGCCGAAAAGTCTGGAGGTGAAGGCATCAACTTTGAATATTTTGAGTTCCATGGAGCAGAGATTAGAGTCTGAAAACGGGTAAAACAAATTCTATCCTGATGGGCAGGGCCGGATTCCTGAACTGGTCCTGGTTCAGCAGCAGGGATGTTCTTACGCCCATGCTGATGGGCAGGATGTTGAGCCAGCGGGTGTCGAAGATCAGCTCCGAACCCATCGAGGCAAAGATGCCATTGGTAGGGAAGCTCCCCTCCACATTCACCACGTCGGCTACCCCCAGGTCAGCAAAAAAAGTGGTTCGGATGCGGCTGAAATAGACGATGCCGATGATTCCGAAATCGGGATAGAGCAATGGGAGGTGGTATCCGGTCTGTATGGTGAACATAGAATGGCAGGCCGGAATCGAATATCCCCTTGGGTAAACAAAAAGATCCATGAAGCGGTAGTCGTTGAACCAGTACTCAAACTTGTATCCGGCGGTCATGGTGATGTTGTGGGTGGGGAAGAGGCCCCGGATCGCCAGATCGTAGATTCCCTGAACACGCGAGGCAAAGATGCCCCCGACCGACTGGTTCACAGACAGGTTGATGCCCATGCCGAAGGGTGTGGTAAGCTGCTTCTTTGCCGAGGGTTGCCTGGCAAGGGCCGTGAGGTCAAGTCCTACCGAATTCATCAGGTAACTTGAGGGTCCGGATCCGTCAGCCGGAGGGGAGAGGCGGCTGACATTGGCGAAGCTGTAATTTGCTGAGGCAGAAATTTGCCTGATCATGTTACCCCGTGTGAAGTTCAGGGGTAGGTTGAGCGAAAGGTTGATGTTGTCCTGAAGATAGCGATCTGACCGGGTGGCATCGACCGGGGTTGACCGGTACTGGCGGCCTGCCGACAGTCCGACGATCGGGTACCAGCCTCCGTACATGGCAGAGATTCCGTATCCCAGGGCTTGCTCATTGTAGTAATAGCTTGCACTGGCCTGGAGGTTAAGCTGGCTCATTACATCACCCGAATGCACAGCAAGAGTGGTGGCATCAAAACCGGGAGTGAGGCTCCAGGAGTGGATTCTGATAAGATGGGCCAGTTTGCTGTATGATTTAACCTGGTGGGTTTCTGAAGGAATGATCTGCAGGATGTCGCCTCCCTCGGAGGCGAGAAACCCTGGGTTAAGCTCGGGGATTTCATGCAGTCCTCTTGCCCTGACCGGCTCCCAGGCACATGATGTGAGAGGCAGGGATGATAGCCGGTGCCCCTTCCGGTGGAATTCTGAAAAGATGATGGTTCCGGTTGAAGTTTCGGCAGTTGGCTCATAGGCCCCATAGGGCACGGAGCTGAGCTGAAAGATGGTTTTATCGCCCTTCTTGAGTGCGTAAATGTTGTCAATTCCCGAAAAGGATGACCCGAAGAGAATCTGGTTTTCTGACGGGGCAACGGCACCGATCACCTGGTTCACGAAGTCGAGGAGGATGTCGGTTTTGCCCGTGGCGATTTCATGCCTGAGGATGGCCATTTCGCCCTCGCGGTTTCTTGAGCTGCTGTATAGATATTTTCCGGTGGGATCCCATACCGGATAGGTCGGAAGCCAGGCCTCTTTGTTGGGCAGGCGCTGGATCTCCTCGCCGGTGGAGGCATTGAGAATCACGATCCGGTGATTGGCAACCGGATCGGTCTCGACCACCGCGATGCTGGTTCCGTCGGGTGAAATGGAGGGAGAGGCGTACCGGGTTTTTGATAGCAACAACCTCTTTTTCTCAAGCTCCATGTCGTATATCCAGAGGTCGTAGTAGTTCAGGGCCGAGTAACGGGGATGCCACGAGAGGGTGGTCCAGACAATCCTTTTGCCATCGGTTGAAAACCAGGGATCCAGCGAAATGCCGTTGTGAATCAGAAACTTCTCATTCCCTTCGGGATCGATGAGGTAGAAACCGCCGGTTTTGACATGGCTCGATTTGTGCACCAGAATGCTTCCGTTTCCGAGACTTTTTGGATACTGGTAATTGGTTACCTCCCGTGTGGGCAGACTGAACTGGTCTGTCTCAATGAGGGTGGTCTTTTCGAGTTCGGCGCTCCATTTCTCTTTTGAGTACTCCATGGTCTCTTTGAAAAGTCCTGAACTTTTTTTGGAAACATAGAGCTGCAGACCCTGCGAAAAGGGGTAGATGATTCCCTTAATAAGGGTGGTTCTGTGGATAACGTTCATCCAGAGGTCATTGCCATAGGTTTCACGGCCATAGGCGGTCATCAGGTAGCCGAGCTCATAATGATCGGGTATCAGATCGTTGAAGGAGCCATTACGGGCCTTTTCATATGAGAAACGCTTATCTTCAAGGGCGATGGCCTTTAATCCCTTATGAAAAGATGGCAGCCGGCCCCTTCCCTGCCTGGTGAGAAGGGTTTCAGTCGCCACGGCATCCCCTTCAAAATACCAGTCCGGAACCAGGAGGTTCATGAGTCCTCCAAATGTATAGTTTCCGAACAGGGCATTCGCGATTCCGAACCACCCTTTTCTCATGTTCATATACTGAAGGGCGTGCCGGTATTCGTGGATCGAAAGCAGGTCGATCCAGTCGAGGGATCCGAGATAGGAGCTGTTTTGAAAGGGGGTGGTAAAAAACTCCGACCTGAAAGGGGCCAGCGTCACATATCCGTTTGACATGACCCCGAAGTTATTCAGGATCAGATCGAGTTTCATCTTCCGGTTTCCGATGGTTTCGCGCCGGTTCTCCTCGAGGAAGTTGATGGTGTTGACTACCCTCTGTGCCTGAAATTCAGTGCCTTCAGGAAAAATGACCCGCAATTGAGGCGTGTTGATCTGCTGCCAGTGAACCCGTGGGGGATAGGCTCCAAAGTCCTGGGCCACAGTCGGAAGGGAGATCATGAATAACAGGATGCCCAGATGCCAGGGCATTCTGCCGGAAATGGCTTTGAAAGATATCATGAGGCAATTCTTTTACAGGCTAAAAATAACAGAATTGCCTTAGAACAAGAAAGGTGCCTATGCTACCTTGTGCCAGCGCTCCATTTTGATCTCTCCGTCAACCGAAACCACCACCAGTTTAACCGGTATCTGGCGGGTGGCCTGCGAGAGGGCGAGGTCGGCGATCTGAACCAGGCTGCTACAGCAGGGCACCTCCATGATCATGACGGTCATCATGTCGATCTCACTCTCATCAACCATGACCCGGAGCTTCTCAACGTATGATTCGCGGTTCGAGTCGAGTTTGGGACAGGCAATCCCGAGGGTTTTTCCGTTCAGGTAGCCCCGGTGGAAGCTCCCAAGAGTGAAGGCGGTGCAGTCGGCTGCAAGCAACAGGTGTGAACCTTTGAAATGGCCGGCTCTTGGATTGATGAGATGCATCTGCACCGGCCAGTGGGTGAGTGCAGAGGGCATATGTCCGTGGGCATGCTGGTGGCCGGCGGCGGGCTGGCCGAAGGTTTTGGTTTCCGACCCCGGGCAGCCGCATCCGTGCGATTCTGTTGATTCGGCAGCGTTCTTTGAATTCATTTCGTTCAGTTTTTGTAAAATATCATCCGGATTGAAACCGATTTCATCCCGGTGTTCAAGCATGTAGCGAATTCCCTGAGCCAGGTATTCCATCTCCTGGTGATCCTTGAGATGACGCAAATGTGCCAGGATGGTGTTCTCTCCTTTCGCGACCATCTGCTCCATCACCTTCACCTCATCGTATGCTTCGGCCTCTCTTTCGATGATGGTGATGGCCCCTTCGGGACAGTGGCCGATGCAGGCCCCGAGTCCGTCGCACATCAGGTCGCTGATCAGACGGGCTTTCCCGTCGATGATCTGCAGGGCACCCTCATGGCACCCGGGCACGCATAATCCGCATCCATTGCACAACTCCTCATCGATACAGATAATCTCACGTTTCATAATCAACCATTTTATTACAAAGATGATGTC
>CAYGOU010000197.1:0-6109 GCA_964351455.1 uncultured Porphyromonadaceae bacterium | reverse complement strand
GTTGGTGTGAGCCCGAAGTGGTCGCCGCAGGATCAAAGAAAATGCCGCTGAGCGAAACAACATCGCCCCGTATTTTATTGAGCCTGAATTTTGCAGACTTGTTATATTTATAAACAAGGTATGCACCACCTGAGAAATCATCCACAATCTTTACCGGAGCAACCTGGTTGAGCGTTCCGGCGTCCATCATCTCCACCGCCTGACGGCATCCATTCCTGTTCCAGTCCACAAAGTACAGCGCAACCTGGTACTCCCTCTCCCCGTCAATACCAATGGTCACGGACATCGTCTGGTCGCTGTTTGAGAAGCCTGCTGCCTTACGACCGAAACCGTTGCGCTTATCTGGCGCCAGGGCCCTTTTGTCGGCAGTCTCCGCGGCCCACATCTGCGGATCAGGCAATCCGCTCTTGGGGAACGCCCTGTAATATTCAAGCGACTTAACATACGGCGGCAGCACCTTTTCATCATGGCCTTCTCCGTTATAATTGCAAAGAATATACCCGTCTCTTCCATATACGCCACCCCAGTCGCCACCCGTGGTTTTATCCTGTTTTAACGACTGCGCTGCATACTTCACCTGAGGCTCATCATAGGCTGGCGTTGTTCCAGTGTACGTTACGACTATGTCATACGCGCCAGGTTGTACGCCGGTGAAATACACGAAGTCCGCATCCTGACTTGCTCCACCGATTCCAGTAACAGCCTGCCACGCACCATTCCAGGCAGGCTTTCCGTTTATAGTGATCCCTGTAATGGTCTTCCCGGCCTTTGGCAGACCAACCCTTCCAACGGTTCCAGCCGGCGCCGACACGGTGCAGTGTCCTGACGCAAGATCAAAGCTCGCGCAGATATTTCCAGCCGGCGTCGGCATCTCTCCAGACACCTGTGTAAGCGTCCTGCCGAGATTCGGAAGAATGTCATATGTTTTGAAACCAGGTGTCGTTGACACAATGCCAAGCACCTCTTCGCTCAACCACTTCACAACGCCGGCGCCCCAGGGATGACACAGGCTCACAATACCGCACTGTGCATTTGGAACAGCATCATTCGGCCCGATAACTTCATTCCACGAAGGACGGTAAACCTCAAACGTCGTGGTGCCGCCATAATTGACCATGCCGCCCCACATGTCCCTGATCGAACTCAACGCGTCATCGTACCTGCCCACCCGCGCCATAGCCTGAATGATGAAGTACTGGTTAAACGGCGACAGCGAAATACGGTTTACGCGGTCGAAGAAATGTTTCTCAAAAAGTATATCCTTCTCTTTATCGGTCAGGCTTCCTGTATTGATGGCATCCGCCGCGGCGTGCAGTCCGAACCCGGCAGACCAATCACCGTTCTTCCTGAGCTCGGCCATTTTGCCATCTGCATAGCCGTTATATTTGTCTCGCAAATCAGCCCTTCCGAATTGACCCATGACCGCGGCAAAATCTTTCCAGGCGCGGATGGAGAGCATCTTGTAGGCGTTCTGCGCTTCCTGTGCTTCCGGTGACGCGGCCCTGAACCAGATTTCAAATCCCGCGCACAGCCGCTCGTCCCAGCCGTAGAACCTGAGTTTCGGGTCCGTCCCGAAAACGGAATATGCATCGTCGAGCTTCTTGCTCACGTTGTCGATATACTTCAGCAGCGTCTCCGCATCGCCAGTGTAACGATAATAATCCAGCAGGCTCAACACCCAGTAGAGCGAATAACTTCTAATACCGTTGTTCTGCTCTGAAGTGTTGTCGATGTTCTTCCTGATGAAGTCAAAATTGCCAAAGGCGGCTAGCGCCGCAGCCTGCGAGGTATGCGCATCGCCCGTCCACGACATGCGATCCCCGCGATCCATAAGTATGGCGCCAAAATAATCTTTGCACAGGGATGCTTTCACACCATATGCAGACATGTACCAGATCTTTGTCAACAACGGGTCACTGCAGGAGAATCTTCCCATGTAGTTGGTGGGCTTGACCTGACACACGGCCCGGATGCCCGTGATACGCCACGGCCTGGCGGGAGCCTTCACGTGAATCCATGCGAAGCGCACCCCTTCGTAAAGCTCGTCGTTGAGTTCAAGCCGGTATGTATTGCCATGCTTGACCGGGGCTCTTGTTTTGCCAGGAGCCGGTTCATTATACTCGCTGATACTCATTTCAATTCCGCCCGGGCAATCCGGGCTGTCAAACTCCACCCAGGCCGCGCTTTCCCGCCCGAAATCCATCCTGATTGAACCCGCCCCGTTGACCGTGACATTCGGATGATCTGTCGTCAGCGAACCCAGGTTGTCGAAAGAGGCGGCGGTGTCGCTTGAAACAGCGCTGGGTTTCAGCAGATAGATCTCGAGTCCATCCGTCGCCTTTGGACTGGGCCAGCGGTAGGCAACCAGCGGATCGGGCGATTCCGGCACCGCCGGTCCGCTGAAACTTCCAGTGCTGACATAGGGATACGGCTCAGCAATCGGCGAGGTCCCCCAGACGGGCTTGGCGGAGTTCGGCGGATTCACCAAGCCCTCTTCGATTTCGGTTGGCGCATCGTATATTAAGACAATGTAGGTCTTCCCTGGCAGTGCGGTAAACATAACCTCGGCTGCCGCGCCGGTTGTGCTAACGGATTTCACTGTCGCCCCATCGCACTGGACCTTGATCTCTGCATTTTTCTCAGGAAAAACAACTTTGAATTCCCGCTGAAAGGCCGATTTCAATTCTACTGACCTATCCGTGGGGTAGCTCACCTCCAGCTTGCCAAGTTTTAATCGCCGCCCTTTTGCATTGCTGGGAACAACAATCGTTCTGTAATCTTCCTGGATTCCATAAATAGTGTTTACGACTGTACTCCATAAAGCTATACCCCAAACGTAATCCTTCACACCCAGGCCATTACCCTCGACACCGTTATAACGTTCATAGGCATGACCATCATGTTTCTCAAGAAGTTCGGTCATTTTATGAGCCAGTTCAATGGCAAGCTCATGATAACCATAACGATTAAGACCCAGTGCTATTAAGTAATTTGTAGGTGGCCACACATCACCTCGCCAAAATCCATTAGGGTTAAATGTAGGTTCATCCATAGCTGAAGTAGTTACCGGGTATTTAGACCAAAACAGGGAGGTATCAGTCAACTGCCTCACCAGTTCTTGTGCCTGTTCCTCACTTGCGAGACCGGCAGTTAATGTCAGAAATCCTTGTAAAGTCCGGATAGGGATCTTTTCATCGCTATCTCTGTCAAGGCTATAAAAGAATTTGGTTTCCGGATCCCACATCTTTGTCCGGACAGCCTCAGTTCTTTTAGAAAGCCTGCCTATATATTTATTCATCATCTCCTCCCGGCCTGTTATCCTGCACATTTCTATCATAGCACGCTCCGACATAGCCAGGAAGGATGTTTGTTCAACACCTTCAACATTCCCGTACCATTCACCGCCTGTACCACGAGTAGGGTGTTTGGTTAATTGCAGATTATCAAGAGTGGCATGAAAATCAAATGTTTCAAATCGTGCAGTCTGGACCATATCTCCAATGCTGGTTCTCTTGTATGCTCCATATTCGATTAAACCATCATTATCCACATCCCTTTCAGTAGCATACCAGGTAAGAAATTTATCCAAATATGGTATACTAAGGTCAAGCAGCTCAATATCATTGGTCTGATTAAAGACCATAAGCAATCCCCAGGCAAGAATGGGTATTTGGGAATAGCCCTGAAACGGCAAATCCGCTCCTATGGTACAGGGTATCATACCGTATCCGTAAGATCCTTCAGGTGCCTCCGGATTATTATCGATTACGTTCCAGTAATTTCGAAAAACATCGTGTGCTACCTCCTTATCATCTAAGGGAGCCCATGCATTGAGAATAAACATTGGATCCCATAACAGCTGAACTTTCCCATATGATTTATCGGCTGCTCCTGAAATTGAGAACCATTTATATGGCAGACCCGGAGGAGCAGGTTCCCATAGTTTGTCAAAGAGGCATTCGACATATAAACGATGAACCTGCCTGGTTAATTCAGGATCTTCCGTATATATTTTTTGGGGCAGATTCACCTTGGCTTGCTTAATGTTTTTCTCAGCAGGAATGAGTTTTGTTTCTCCAGTTCCCTGTCCCAGAAGGATATTACTGGAATTCAACAATAACCCAAGAATAATAAAGCCAAAAAAGATCAGTTTTAGTGATTTCATTTTTCTAATGTAAGGGTGGACTTTACGTTAATTGTCACGAGATCTTAAATTTGTTGGTATTCAAAGACCCTTTGATAAACCGTTTCTTTATTGTAATTAATCCAGCCTGATTGGGAATACTATTTTTTTGTAAAACGAATCTCAGCCTCACCCACTAAACCTGATTTCAGTAATTGACTATCAGAAGAAAACCTTGAGTTCGCATTGGTTTTAGTGTAAGGCTCCTGATCTGGGTTTCGCATATCACCTACAATCCGGTTATTCCAGGTATTGATAACCTCTATTGTCATTGTGTTTGTTCCTGAAATCAGGTGCGGAGTGATCTCCACCTTGTAAGGCGGCACCCAGACAATACCGCAGTCATTGCCATTGACATATACCCTGGCCATCTCCTGAATATCTTCGAACACCACAAATGCTGCTGTCTTTTCTGGCAATTCATCTCCAGGCACAATAAACTCCCTGTTATATGTTGCCTTGCCCGAATAATACTGAATGCCCTTATTGTCAATATCCGTCCAGCTGGTCAGTTTATCAAAACTATATGATTCAGGTGCTCCCATCTCATTATCAAAGCTAACCTTCCAGCCAGTTGTGATATCAATGCCTTCCGGTAATGTCTCCGATCCTGTATCTTTCGTAAACCCAAACTGCAGATCATAACTCAATCCTTCATCATTCTTTCCGGTGGAGTTCTTTCTGAAAACCACGAACCTTGATGCCAGCGGATCCATTACAAAATCTATGCTGATCCCATTATCCACTTTTTTATAATCCACCTCGCGCTGAATCAGGCCCGTCTCTGCATCCCACAGCTCAGGCACCATGTTCTTTTCTACCCTGAATACACAGGTAATCTCCTGCCTCTCCTGACTGCTGTTGGAAACAAAATAGAGATCCTCGTTATCTGTCCGGCGATGGATATGATCAATCGTCCAATCGGAATTATCGATCCCCTGCACTTCAAAATCGGGAGGCACGCCCAGAGCTGCCAACACCTCTTTTACGGTCAGACCCCAATAAATAGTTCCTTTTCCATAACTGTTTGACAAAACATCTTTTCCATCGCAGGCGCCCCACAATTTATCGGCAATTTCTTTTACCTCTGCATCACATTCCGGGAAATTCTTCAACGATGTGGATCTCTCAGGACGACGGCCGATAATAACCGCGCCATCCCTCACCAACTCCTCAAGGCGCTTCAGCACATCCAAAGATATATCCGCCCTGTCGGGAAGCAGCATCACCTTGTACGTCTGTCCCGAAAGAAGCAGAAGTTTACCATCCTCAACGGTCATCTGGTTGATGATAATATCGGCATTCATATAGTCATAATCGTAGCCTTGCATATCACCAGGATTTACGGGTTTGAGTAATCCACAATGAAGGCAATGCTCATCATCGTATCTTTGCTTAATGTTCGGATCGATGCGTTTCGGAGGAACAAGGTTGGGGGCATGGTCTCCGTAATAAAGACAAGCGTCTGCTATAAATTTCCCCTGCCGCAGCATGTATGAGCACCTGGCCAGGTAGTCCATAAACGGACGGGCCATTTCCCACCAGGTTACGTTTACATTTATATGTTCACCTGCATGATATACAAACCCGGGGTTACCTGCAATCCCGGGATTATGAGAGAATGTATGAAAAACAACCTGGTTAAGCCCTTCACAAAAGGCGATATCACAAAGTTGTTTAAAATCGGCCGGACCGTGTTGCCAATGGTTCCAGCCTGTAAGCGATTCTGAACCAACCAGTTCTCTGCCGTAAATATGGGCTGCGCTGGCAGCTTCCTTATTTACCCAAAACCGCTCCCTGCTCCAGAATTCGCCCATTGGAATATGCGCATTCCCAAGTGCTTTCAGTGGGTCAACCCTCGGATAGCCGCCATGACCAGCTTCGTTGAACATCTGAATACCATTTGCATCTCCTATCTCCATTGAA
>CAYGOU010000196.1:0-6127 GCA_964351455.1 uncultured Porphyromonadaceae bacterium | reverse complement strand
GATGCCAGGCTGACCAAAACCAAACAATACTCAACCAGCGAGGAGGTGCTGACCCACCTGGCCGGCAAGCATCCCATCATATCCAAAATACTTGATTACAGGGGACTGGTGAAACTAAAGAACACCTATGTGGATGTTTTACCCGGCCTCATCAAGTCCGCGACCGGCAAGATCCATACCCAGTTCAACCAGGCAATCGCAGCCACCGGAAGGCTCAGTTCGATCAATCCCAACATGCAGAACATACCGATTCGTGAGGAGCGGGGCAGGGAGATCAGGCGTGCCTTCGTTCCTACGGATGAGCGTCATGTGCTTTTGTCGGCCGACTACTCCCAGATCGAGTTGCGGATCATGGCTCACCTGAGTCAGGATGAGAACATGATTGCAGCATTTAACCGCGAAGAGGACATACACACGGCAACCGCGGCGCTGATACACCGGGTGAAGCCTCAACAGGTCACCCGCGAGATGCGTTCCGGCGCCAAAACGGCCAATTTTGGTATCATCTACGGGATTTCGAGTTTCGGACTGGCACAGCGGCTGAATATATCAAGGAGTGAAGCCAAAAATCTGATCGACGGATATTTCAGGTCATATCCGGGAGTTAAGCGGTATATGGATGAATCGATCCGGATGGCTCGTGAAAAGGGCTATGTAACAACACTAATGGGGAGAAAGCGGCATCTAAGGGATATCCAGTCGCAAAATCCCGTGGTGAGAGGTAACGCTGAGCGGAATGCAATCAACTCGCCCGTTCAGGGCTCAGCTGCTGACATCATCAAGCTGGCCATGGTTCGCATTGCCAGGCGCTTTGACGAAGAGAAGCTGCGCAGCGCCATGGTGCTGCAGGTGCATGATGAACTCAACTTTGACGTCCACCTGGATGAATTGACAAAGGTTAGGGAGATCGTCAGGTACGAGATGGAACATGCCATACAGATTTCGGTGGCCCTGCTGGTTGAAATGGGTACCGGCAGCAACTGGCTGGAGGCACACGGATGATGAAGGATCGGCTGACCACGGTTATTCTGGCCGGAGGACAAAGTTCGCGCATGGGCACTCCAAAACACAGCGCTATCTGGAGGGGAAAGCCGTTGATTGAATGGGTTCTCGAAGCGGTCAGACCTCTCTCTGAAGAGATCATCATCTCTGCGAATGACTCCTTGTTTTCTTATCCTGACGTAACCATCGCACCCGACCTGTTTCCGGGCGTTGGTCCGGTTGCGGGCATTGAATCCGGACTGAGAGAGGCATCCAATGAGAAGGTTTTCATTGTTAGTTGCGACACCCCGGGCATCAGTACTGATCTGATCCGATACCTTTGGTCGTGTCACGGGGATTTTGAAATCACGCTGGCGGCCCATAACGGAATCAACGAACCTCTGATAGGCATTTACAACAAAACGATGCACCCCATCTTTGCAGAGGCGATCCGATCGGGGGTCAACAAGCCACCCCAGATCATCAGAAGTCGACGGTGGCAGGAGGTTGAAATACATCCGCAGCTTGAATTTCATCATCCCCACCTCTTTCTGAACATCAACACTCCTGAAGAGCTTAATCAATAAACAGGATTATGGCAATAGAAATCAAATACTTTGGCATGCTGACCGGCATCACGGGTAAAAGCAGCGAGGCGGTCGAAGCCCAACCCGACCTTGAAGGGATGATGAAACTGTTGAAAGAGATGCATCCGGGTCTCTCCGTGGTCAGGTTTTCGGTATCCCTTAACCAGCGGCTGGTTCATGACAATCCCAAACTCAGCGATGGGGATGAGATTGCTCTGTTGCCGCCCTTTGCAGGAGGATGAGCATGAGTGATCATCTGAAAGAGGGAAAAATTGTGCCTGAAATCGTTGGAGAGATGATTTCGGCGGATGAATCCAGGGGCATCAATGGGGCGGTTGCCGTTTTTCTGGGCCAGGTCAGGGCCGACCAGGTGGATGACAAGAGCGTTACCGGCATAGAATATTCTGCCTATACCGGTATGATCGACCCGGTGGTTGGCGAAATCATCGGCCAATTGAAACAAAGCCATCCTGAGGTGATTTCTGTAAAAATTCTTCACAGTACCGGCTGGGTTGCAGCCGGAGAACACTCGATGGTGGTAATCGTCACCTCGGTTCACCGAAAACAGGCATTTGCTGCTCTTGAAGAGAGCGTCAATCTGATCAAGGAGAGGCTTCCTGTATGGAAAAAAGAGTTTTTCAGCGACGGCAGTTTTCGCTGGGTTGAACCGGGTCACTGAGCACCAAGGAGGCGTTCCCGCTCAGCCTTGTCAGACAACAGCGCCTTCGCTCTTTTAACAGCTGGGTCGCTTTTTAACATGTGTTCGATTCTTCCCCGCTGGTTGTAATAACGTGACAGTATTTCCTCTTCAAGCAGGGTTGATATTTCTTCCCGAAACAGATCCAGGTCCTTTTCAAGGTCGGGTTTGAGTGCCGATTCAAGCTGAGAGAAGAGATCCTTAGCAGAGTCGTAATACCTTTCAGCCTGTGACCTGCGAATAAGCTCATTCAGGGCCTGCTCGCTGGCAGTCTGGTACTCGAAGTCTCCCGAATGTACAAAGTCCCTGAAATCGTCGTAAATGGCCTTATCCACCCTGAAGCTGCCGAGGTCTGGAACGGCTTCGCGAGTATTCCGGTACCTGTTGGCATAATCAAAAATCTTGTATCGGTAAACCAGGTTGGAGGCGAGCTTGCTGAGCACGGCCGGTTCGACCTGGAGATCGGGAGAGACTCCGCCTCCGTCATATACGATGCGTCCGTTTTTGGTTTTGAAGGCATTGACCAGCGAATCCGGCACTTTTCCAACGCTGCCATCTGACCTGCGGTGGGTATAATCCAAAGCCTGTATGCACCTCCCACTGGGAATATAATACTTCCCGGTAGTCAGTTTCAGTTTTGCCCGGTAACTGAGATCCCTGGTGGTTTGTACCAGTCCTTTTCCAAAGGTGCGCATTCCTAGGACCACTCCGCGATCGAGATCCTGCATGGCACCTGCCACGATTTCGGCAGCGGAGGCCGATGAGGAGTTTACCAGCACGGCAACGGGAATGAGGGTGTCGACCGGTTCATTGCGTGTGTAATAGGTTGACTCCCACTGTTTGTTCTTTCCCCGGGTGGAGACGATTTCCTGGTTTCTGGCAACGAATATGTTCATGACCTCAACCGCTTCAAGCAGTAATCCCCCGGGGTTTCCGCGCAGATCAAGCACCAGCTGGTTGATTCCCAGTTTTTTAAGTTCTTCGAACGCTCTTTTTACTTCGGCACCGGCTCCTTCGGTAAAACCGGTCTGCCGGATGTATCCGGTGCTTCCCTGTTTTGAATAGTAGGCCACATTGGGGAGTCGGATGTTTTGCCTGACCAGTTTAAAGGTGATTGTTTCGCCTGTAAAGGGGCGCTCAACGGTGAGTTCAACCGGGGTCCCAACCTGGCCTTTCATCAGCATACTGATCTCCTCCGATGATTTACCCTGAACCGACCGGTTGTCAATCCTGAGGATGCGGTCACCAGGACGAATTCCGGCCATTTCTGAAGGAGAACCCTCATAGGGGTCTGTCACGATGACGGTTCCGCTCACCTCGCCGATCATGGCTCCAACACCTCCGTATTCTCCGGTTGTCATCAGCCTGAGGTCCTCCATTTGGGATTCAGGAATATAGGAAGTATAGGGATCCAGCTTGGCCAGCATCGACACGATGGCACTCGTAATGGATTGTGCGGGATCGATCTCATCCACATAGAAGAGGTCGAGTTCGCGCATGACCGAGTGAAAGATGTCGAGGTTTCTAGAAAATTCGAAATCCCGGTCGAACCTGGTAGCCGATATGGTGGTCAGGAAGATCAGGAGGATAATGGCCATGGGCCTGACAATTCTTTTTCTCATGTAAATGGGGTTAAGGAACCGGATCATATCCCTGGCCACCCCAGGGATGGCAGCGCAGGATTCTTTTTATGCCAAGGTAAAGGCCGCGAAGTGGGCCGTGTTTTCTTATGGCTTCGAGGGAGTAGTGCGAACAGGTAGGTGTAAACCGGCAGGCTGAAGGTAATAGAGGTGAAATGGAACGCTGGTAGAAACGAATCATCAGGATCATCACCCATCCGACCGCTTTGCCTGCGTAACGCATTGCGCTGCCCATCATCCCGAAAAATTTATTCATTCGCCAGCCTTCCCACTCTTTTCAGAATCATCCCGATCCCCTTGCTGATAGAATCATAATCGAGCACCTGATCGGAGACATATACCAGCATCATGATGATTGAATGCTGGTGTAACAACAACGGTTCATAAAGGATATTCTTGTGCAGCCTGTAGGCCTCGCGGGTTCTTCTTCTCACGCGGTTGCGGTCATGGGCTTTGCGAATCCTCCTTTTGGGCACCGAAAAGGCCACCTGCACGGGGTAGGGGGATTGGGTCTGCTCCTTCATCCAGATAACTCTGAATGGGAAAAGAAGAAAGCCCTGTCCCTGTCGGATCAGTTGCTCAATCTGTTTTTCCCTTTTCAGTCTTTCCGGTTTCCTCAGTTTCTGATCCATCTTGAACCTGAGGGGAAGTTACTTCCCGTTGTTTTTCGCCTGCTTTGTTAAAAAATCATCCAGCCCCATGGTCATGGATGGGTATTCGGGAGAGGGAACACGAAGGTCGATACGGAGTTTTCTGCTCTCGGCAGCGGCGGCTGTATTTGGACCGAATGTGCCTATGAAGGTTTTGTCTTGTATGAAATCGGGAAAGTTGGTAAAGAGAGATTCAATTCCGGCAGGACTGTAGAAGACCAGCATGTCATAAACCGCGAGGTCGAGATGCCGGAGGTCTGCACAAACGGTTCGGTACAAAGCTGTTTTGCTGAATTTCAGTCCTAGTTTCGTGAGCACCGCAGGAATTTCATCCCTGTGAATGTCAGACACCGGAACAAGGAAGCGCTCCTCCTTGTTTTTCAGCAACACATCGCTAAGGTCTTCAATGCTCTTCTGGCCGTAGAATATTTTTCTTTTTCGGTAAACAATGTATTTCTGAAGATACACTGCAATGGATTCTGAGGTGCAGAAGTATTTCATGGTATCCGGAACCTGAATCCTGAGTTCTTCGCATATCCTGAAAAAATGATCGATCGCGGTTCGGCTGTTGAAAATGACCGCAGTGTGCTCAAGAATGTTGATCCTGGAGGTTCTGAATTCCTTTCCTAAAATGCCTTCAACCTGAATAAACTGGAAAAAATCCAGCTCCACCTTGTGCTTTTCAGACAGATCTGAATAGGGTGATTTCTCGGTGGAGGGCTGAGGCTGCGAGATTAGTATTCTCTTTAGCTTCAATTTTTTGTCAGTTTGTGCGTTCTTGAAAACTACTTAACTCCATCCCTTAAGGGTGATTGAAACCACGAACCACCAGGGGAGAATTTCAAAGGCACAAAGGTACAAAATCTTATAAAATAATAAAATACGTATTCGGTTCATCACTTGCATGACTCTCACCCAGGTATAAAAAGCCCATATTACAAAGATACCAAAACCTGCATACATCGCCATTGTTGACAGAAAGGCAGGAGCGAATGCGGTAAAAACATTTATCAGGATGAGAATCAGTCCCAGCATCAGGATGTTAACGGTGTAAACCTGATTAATCCTGTCCGAAAGTTCGCGCAGGTTGAACATTTGTCCAAGTCCCTGGGTTGCCAGCGCTCGTAAGAGGAGAAAAACGGAAATGATGAGGATAAGCAAAAAATACTGGAGAAATTGTGGAATTGGTTGGGAGATACCGAAACGGATTCCGTTCTGGACCACGATAAAAAAGGCAATACACTGAATAACAAGTAGGTACATTATAACCGACATTTGCCTGACCCGCGCATTCCTTTCTGTGAGGAGCCTGTGGGCCTCATACATACTTGAGAAGGCAAGTGATACCCTGCTCAGCTGCCTGGAATAGAAAAGTCTTGCAAATGCGAAGGTGGCCAGTATGACCACCAGGCCCAGGGCCATCCAGTCGTTGCCGGGTGAAGGGCGAGACAATTCATTCAGGAATCCGTCCATGTTTTTCGCTATTGGTTTCAAGGATGGCATCAAACACCATCCTTGCTTTAACGGGGCCGATCAATTCGGCAAGCTTTTCTAGCGGAGCCTCTTTAATGC
>CAYGOU010000195.1:2908-6142 GCA_964351455.1 uncultured Porphyromonadaceae bacterium | reverse complement strand
CATGAATATAACAAAGGCGATGATCAGAAAATCCACGATGTTCTGTACGAACATTCCATAGTTCAGGGTTACCTCGGCTATGGCCGGTGTCAGCACCTGATCTCCGCTTACGACTGCCTCTTTGCCTGGTTTCAGGATCACCCTTAGATCCTTGAAATCAACCTTGCCCAGCAGCAGTCCCAACGGTGGCATGATCACATCGTTAACGAACGAACTTACGATCTTACCGAAGGCTCCCCCGATAATGACAGCCACGGCGAGATCGATCACGTTGCCTTTCATGGCAAACTTCTTGAAATCCTGCATCAGACTCATGACAATGATTTTTAAATTATCTCCCCAATTTAAATAAAAAGTATCACCATTCAGGATTGGATGTAAAACTCAGATCTCTGGTGTAGCGGCCCTTAACCAGGGAATCCTGCGACCGCTGCGAAAGTTTCATGTTGGCTATCCTCATGCTATACTTGCTGGCAATCAGTCCGATGGCTCCTTTAATATTCCCGTTTGGATTCATCTGTCCGTCGATCTGTTGGCGGTCCCAATTCACATACCGGGCCAGGATGGTATCCCCGCAGGTGATCCCGATCTCAAATCGCAGGGGCATCCGGTAATCGATGCCGGGACTTTCACTCATCTCACGGCCGAGGTGGCCGAAAAACGGATCCGAGAAGCTCCGGTAATAGCAGGTTCCGAGGTTCCATTCAAGGGTTTCCGGAAAAAGCGTTACCGAATGGGTAAACGAGGAGTCGCGTCTCGAACCATTCTTGAAGAATTCGCCGTAATGGAGGGTGAAATCAATCTGAAATATTCCGGATCCGGGTGGAGGGGTCCAGGAGAACAGCGTCGGATCCTCATAGAAATAAAAGGTTCGGGATGAAGGGTGGGGGGTCAATACCGTGAATCTCTTCAACGGAACCAGTTCAGCAATGAGGGTTTCGTTGTTTTCACCTGTTTCAATTCTTATCCGGTAGTTGCCGGATTCAAGTCTGCCTGAATACCGGTAAAAGCGATGGGGTTGCTCAGGAAAGAGGCCGGGTTGACGATTGACTGAATCAACCGGGAGAAACTCTCCGGCTACCACTCCGTTTGGAAGGGTCAGTCTGATCCGGGCCTGATCATAATAAAAAACCCCGGGCCGGGCCAGGAGATCGTTCAAAGACTCCTCCCCTGCAAATGTTTTTGACAGAACGAGATGATGGGATTGATCCTGGGCGTCAAAAATTCCGAAGATCACCGGAACCGGGTCGCCCGGAGATACCAGCCGTATCTCATCACTGCAGCTTGTCAGGGTCAGCGACAAGGTCAGCAGGGCCACCCATCCGTTTAACAGAGGTTTGTTCACTACGCCGGCAAAGTTAATCCGGAATCTTCGTATATTTAAGACTGGCTTTCAATAATTAACCTTTCTGCATGGAAATCCTGAAAAGATTCACCTACAAGTATTATCTCCCGGTATTAATCATGGCATTGCTTTTTCCGGCTCACATGAAGGCCCAGCAAGTGGTTTCGCCAGGTGGTGGATTTTTTGCCACCGGAAGCATGACCCTCTCCTTTACCCTGGGTGAACCGGTTACCGGCACCCTGATGGCCGGAGACAAGGCGCTGACCCAGGGCTTTCAGCAGCCATCCCGGATAGCTACCCTGGTACCTTACGAAAGAATAGAATCAGCCTCGGTCAGGGTTTTTCCAAACCCATTTGCAACGTTTGTTGAAGTTGAAGTTCAGGATGCCGGCGGTAAGCCTTGGCAAGTCGAGGTTTTGGATCTGAGAGGCACCAGGATATTGGTCGAATGTTTTCTCAACACCCAGGGCAGGTTAGACCTCTCCGGTCTTAGTCCCGGCTGCTATTTCGTGAGGGTATTTCAAACGGGACGGGGATATCTCTGTTCAGTAAAAATGATCCGGCACTAGAGGATTTGATCTTAGGCCAGATATCCTATTTTTGTAGCCTCAATCTGATGAAATGAAAAGACCCCTCATACTGGTATGCAACGACGATGGTTATAAGGCTCCCGGAATCAGGGCGCTGACAAGGGTGGCTGAACGTTACGGAGAGGTCATTGTTGTGGCTCCTGTAAGCGGACAGTCGGGCATGTCACATGCCGTTACCCTGAATCATCCCATCCGGCTAAGAACCGTTTCGGTAAACGGGGAGGTACCGACCTACGCCTGCACCGGCACACCGGCCGATTGCATAAAGATTGCCCTGAACCAGGTGCTTGACCGCAAGCCTGATCTGGTGCTTTCGGGGATTAATCACGGCTCCAATGCCTCCGTGAGTCTGTTTTACTCCGGAACGGTGGCTGCTGCCATCGAGGCTTGCATGAATGGAATTCCCTCTGCGGCATTTTCCGTGGATGACCATTCACATGACACCGATCTGAGTCTGGCGACCCGATACGCTGGAGGATTCATAGAGAATCTGCTGAGCAAGGGATTGCCAAAAGGGGTTTGCCTCAATATCAACTTTCCGAGGATACCACCAGAGGACTGCAAGGGACTTAAGATCTGCCGCCAGACAATTGGTGTTTGGAAGGAGGAATTTGAGAAGAGAACAGATCCTCACGGAAGGGAGTATTTCTGGCTTACCGGGGAGTTCAGCAACGAAGAGCCGGATGAAGCCAATACCGATGAATGGGCCCTGGCCCACGGCTATGGTGCCATTGTTCCAATCAGCATCGAAGTGACCCATAATCCATCGCTTGAACGGATGGCAAACTGGAAGTTCGAGCCTTTCAATGAATAAGCCACATCGCTACAACAGACTGGTCACCGGTGTGATCCTGGGGATGCTGGTTCCGCTGGCCGGATTGTTGGTCTACTATTTTGTTAGAAAGACCGACCTCCCATTTTCAGAGTTTATCAGGGTTTATTTCAACCTGGGGATGCTGACCCACATCATATCCCTGTCGGTTTTACCCAATTTGCTGCTGTTTTTTGCATTCATCCGCAGCAACTGGCTCTATGCTGCTCGCGGGGTGCTTTTGTCAACGATTTTGTTTGCAATAAGTGTGGCCGTTATCCGTTTTATATAATTCTGCATAAACCTTGTCAGCAAAAACCTCAATCCAGCCATGCGATATTTTATCATAGCCGGAGATCCATCTGGTGACCTCCATGGGGCCAAGTTGATGAAGGCCATCAGGCATGAAGATCAGGATGCTGAATTCAGGTTTTTTGGGGGAGAGGCCATGAAATCGGTGGCTGGTGAACCGTTGGTAGGACTGGAGG
>CAYGOU010000195.1:0-2898 GCA_964351455.1 uncultured Porphyromonadaceae bacterium | reverse complement strand
TGCTTGAATACACCGGGAAAATTCGTGAGAATTTCAAAAAGGCAAAAAAAACCATTGAAGAGTTCAATCCCGACAGGTTGATCCTCATCGATTACGCCGGATTCAATCTCAGAATGGCCAAGTGGGCCAGCAAAAAGGGATACATGGTAATCTATTACATCTGTCCGAAAGTTTGGGCCTGGCGAAGTGGCAGAGCGCACACTCTTCGGAAATACTGCGATCAGGTTCTCTGCATTTTGCCCTTTGAGATAACATTTCTGAAACCTTTCGGGGTCAACTGTCACTATGTTGGAAATCCGGTGCTTGAGGATGTGGAGCCCTACCTTCAGGCAGACCAGAATGCGATCCGAACCTCACTCGGAATTGATGATCACCCTGTGATTGCCCTGCTTCCGGGAAGCCGTGATCAGGAGATCCGCAAAATCCTCCCGGTCATGGGAGCTCTTGCCAGGCATTATCCCAAATACAGATTCGTTGTTGCAGCCCACAACCGGTTTAGCGACAGCTATTACGAGGGTTTCCTCAGCAATACAGGCGTAAAGATTGTAAGAGGAAGAACCCAGGAGGTACTCGCGATTGCCAGGGTTGCTCTGGTTACAAGCGGAACCGCTACTTTTGAGACTGCCATCCATGGTGTTCCGCAGGTGGTTTGCTATAAAACCGGATGGTTTTCTTACCTGATCGCAAGGGCCATTATCCAGGTTCCCTATATTTCGCTGGTCAATCTGATTCTCGAGAGGCCCCTGGTACCGGAACTGATTCAGGAAAAGCTCACGGTGGATGCGCTGATCAGGGAGCTCGACGGAATTCTGAACGATTGCAACCGCATGGAAGAGATTCAGCGATCCTATATGGAGATGATCGGTAAGGTGGGTAACCACGCTGCTTCGGCAAGGGCAGCTGCCCTGATCGTTTCGGGAAGGCCTGAGCCCGGGGGCTGACAATTTTTACTAAATTTACAGGCTTAAAAATTTCTATCATGTTCACCTTATTCCGAAGGGAGGTTGGTAGCTTTTTCAGTTCGTTGACCGGATATGTGGTGGTTGTGGTCTTTCTGGTTATCAACGGCTTGTTTCTGTGGGTTTTTCCGGGTGAGTTCAACGTTCCGGATACGGGTTATGCCAGCCTGGATCCCATGTTTGTGCTGGCCCCCTGGATGTTCCTGTTTCTCGTACCAGCCGTTACCATGCGCCTATTCTCTGAAGAGAAGCGCTCCGGCACCGTTGAATTGCTTTTCACCCGTCCCCTTACCGAACTTCAGATCATCCTGGCAAAATATCTGTCAGGACTTGCACTGGTTATGCTTGCCCTGGTTCCAACGCTGGTTTACTATGTTACGGTAATCACCCTTGGAAATCCGGTTGGCAACATCGACTCCGGAGGCTTCTGGGGTTCATTCATCGGGCTGGTATTTCTGGCCGGGGTATATGTGGCAATTGGCCTGTTTACCTCTTCTCTGACCGACAATCAGATCGTCTCTTTTATCCTGGGAGTCCTTGGCTGTTTTCTTTTCTTTTTGGGATTTGAATCGCTGGCAGGATTAGGAATGTCAGGATTCTGGGAGAACTTCATCAAAAACATGGGCATTGCTCACCATTACAATTCAATGTCGCGCGGGGTTATCGATTCGCGGGATCTGATCTATTTTATATCGGTGATTTCGGTGTTCATTCTGTTCACGAAAATTGTACTCGAAAGTCGTAAATGGTAAATGAAGGCAATGAACAAACGGAAGGTTAGGGTTCAGAATTTAACAGAGCTGGTTTTGCTGGTTCTCCTGGTTGTCATGATCAATATTGTCGGCGGGTTTCTCTTTCTGAGGATAGACCTGACACAGGAGAAACGTTACACACTTACCGGCAATACCAAGGATTATCTTAGAGAGCTGGATGATGTTATATACCTAAAAGTATACCTTGACGGTAAGGATCTTCCCGCCGGATTCAGGAGACTTAAGAAGGCCACCCGCGAGATCCTGGATGAATTCAGGATCTATGCCCGCAACAACATTGAATATGAGTTTATCAATCCCAATGAAAGTGCCGATCGGAAAACCAGGGAAGAAATTTACGATCAACTGGCCGAGGAAGGATTGGAATACTACAACATCACTGAGCAGGACCAGAAGGGGATGGAGGTGAGTCAGGTTGTTTTTCCTGGTGCAATGATATCATACCGGGCCCACGGACAGGAGTTTGAGCGACCGGTAAACCTGCTGCAGCGTTCTGTTTCACAGCAGATGAATGACCAGGTGATCAACCGTTCGATTGAGAACCTTGAATATGAGCTGATTTCAGCGTTTCGGCACATCACCCGCAAGGGCGCCTCAAAAATTGCCATCATCGAGGGACACGATGAGCTAGACCAGCATCAGATGGCAAGTCTTACAGCTGAAATCGCAAAGTATTATCCCGTTCAACGGGTCGAGATCAAAGAGCAGGTGGGTGCTTTGAATGAGTTCGCGGCCATCATCATTGCCGATCCCAAAGGACCTTTCTCAGAGCGGGATAAGTTTATCATTGACCAGTTTATCATGAATGGCGGTAAGGTGCTCTGGATGGTTGATGCTGTGAGGCTTGACATGAACGATCTGGCCTTTGCAAATGAGGCTTACGGGTCGACCAATGAGATTACGAGAATCGGGGATATGCTCTTTACCTATGGGGCGAGAATCAACACCAACCTCATTCAGGATTACAACTGCGCAATGATCCAGGTGGACACGCGTGCTGAAGGAGAACCCAATCCGAGGTGGCAACTGGCACCTTTTGTGTATTTCCCATTGCTTTCGGGCAGAAACGACCATCCTATAACACGAAATCTCAATCCCATCCGTTTGGAATTTGTAAGTTCCATTGATACGGTTGGTGAGGATCCGGCGATTAAAAAGAGCGTTAT
>CAYGOU010000194.1:0-6146 GCA_964351455.1 uncultured Porphyromonadaceae bacterium | reverse complement strand
TTAAAGAAAGAAGAAAGAGGAGATAGAAAGTAAGGTAAAGGCTATTCTTATTTCTTAGGAGATGGGGTAAGTTGTAAAGGGGAAGGGGTACGTTGGGTTTGTTTACCCCAAAATACTATTTTTGTGACCACATTAAAACGGTAGTAATGGAAAGTAAACTTCAGGAACTTACCAACAAGATCTACAACGAAGGCGTAGAGAAGGCCAATAAAGAAGCAGCTTCCATCATTGAGAACGCTGAGAAAGAGGCCGAAAAAATCCTTGAAAGTGCAACAAAGGAGGCCGGAAAACTACAGGAAAAAGCCAGGCTTGAAACTGAAGAACTGCGGAAAAACGTAGCCAGTGAAGTTAAAATGTCGACCCGCCAGGCAATCTCAGCCGTAAAACAGCAGATCACAGAATTGATAACAACCCGGCTGGTGGCTGAACCTGTTAAGGAAGCTCTCAAAGACAAAGACTTTTTGAAAGACATCATTGAAACGGTGATCAGAAACTGGGATCCAAAGTCGGGTAGCATTGATCTGGCCCTTACCCTTCCCAAAAAAGATGCACAGGAAATCGGATCGCACTTTGAGTCAAAAACGCACGAAGCTCTTAAAAATAAGGTGAAGGTTGAGTTCGACGAAAAAATGAGCGGTGGTTTCAGGATCGGTCCCGGAGACAAAAGCTACGTTCTTAGCTTCACAGATGATGACTTTGAGAATTTCTTCAAGAATTACCTACGCCCGAGAACGACCAAACTGCTTTACGGAGGAGAATAATGTTCAGCAGGTATTATTATTATCTGGTAGCCGGTCTGCCTGACATCATTCTTGAGCAATCAAAGCTTGCGGTGTCGCTTGAAGATTTCAAGCAGGAGCTGCAGGTGCATCTTCACCCCGACGATTACCAGCTGCTTGAAAAGCTCTTCCTGCCTGCCGATAACCAAAACGTGCTGAACATGTTGCTGAAAAACGGCAAGGAGTTCATCACCTCTGGAAGATACACCTTCGACGAACTGGAAGACGAAATCAAAGAGCCGAAAACCCTGCCTGACTATCTCATCACATTCATATTACACTTCAAATCCAGCCAGCCGGTTTATGCAGAAATGAGCTGGGAGGACCAGCTGACTACCCTCTACTACGAGCATACATCAAAAGCCAGCAATGATTTTTTACGATCATGGTTTGAGTTTGAACGCGATGTTAAAAACATACTAACCGGCCTCACAGCGAGGCGACATAAGATCCCGGTCGAAAACCTGCTCATTGGTGACAATCTCGTTACCCAGGGAATACGCAGGAGCCATGCAAGGGATTTTGGTTTGGGTGCCGGGTTCGCTTTCGTTGATAAATTAATCCAGGTCAGCGAAAACAGCAATCTGCTTGAACGTGAGAAAGCAATTGACCAGCTCAGATGGGCCTATATTGACGAGCTTAATACATTCAATTATTTTACCGTTGAGTTTATCCTTGGCTTTGTATTAAAACTTGGCATGGTGGAAAGATGGATGAAACTTGATAAGAAAAGCGGTGAAGAGATGTTCCTCCGCCTGCTGAAGGATCTCGAAAACAGTTATGAATTCACAAAAGAATTTAGCGTGTAATGAGTATTGAAAACAACTTAACCCATGGTAAGGTTACGGGCATCATTGCCAACCTTGTTATTGTAGAGGTGGATGGTCCTGTGGGACAAAATGAAATCTGCTATATCAGCCATGAAGGTACCGACCTGATGGCGGAAGTCATCAAGGTAATGGGTAAGAAGGCCTACGTACAGGTATTTGAGAGCACCCGTGGACTTAAACCCGGGACCGATGTGGAGTTTAAAGGCCACATGCTTGAAGCGGTGCTGGGGCCAGGGATACTCTCGCGCAACTATGATGGCTTGCAGCACGACCTCGATGAAATGGAGGGCGTTTTCCTGAAGCGTGGCGATTACACCCGGGCCCTCAACCCGGATGTTGATTGGGAATTTATCCCCATTGTGAAAGAGGGTGATCAGGTAATAGCTGCCGACTGGCTGGGTGAAGTCACTGAAAACTCTATCCCTCACCGCATCATGGTTCCCTTCGTGTTTGAAGGGAAGTATAAGGTGAAAAAAATTGCCGAAGCCGGCACCTATCGAATCAACGATGTAATTGCCACCCTCACCGACGAAAAGGGGAAAGAGGTTGAAGTCACCATGGTTCAGAGATGGCCGGTGAAAAAAGCCATTAAAAATTACAAGGAAAAGCCACGCCCTTTTAAACTGCTTGAAACCGGAGTCCGGGTCATTGACACCCTGAACCCGATCGTTGAAGGAGGAACAGGATTTGTGCCGGGTCCTTTCGGGAGTGGAAAAACAGTATTGCAGCATGCCATATCCAAGCAGGCCGAGGCCGATATAGTGATCATTGCCGCCTGCGGAGAGCGTGCCAACGAAGTGGTTGAGCTATTCACTGAATTTCCGGAACTCGAAGATCCCCGCACGGGACGAAAACTGATGGAGCGTACAACCATCATTGCCAATACGTCGAACATGCCGGTTGCTGCCCGTGAAGCCTCTGTTTACACCGCCATGACACTGGCAGAGTATTACCGTGCGATGGGACTGAAGATTTTGTTGCTGGCCGACTCAACCTCGCGCTGGGCGCAGGCTTTGCGAGAGATGTCGAACCGCATGGAAGAGCTTCCCGGTCCTGATGGTTTCCCGATGGACCTCCCCGCCATCATCTCCAATTTTTACAGCCGTGCAGGTTTTGTATACCTCAACAACGGTGAAGTCGGGTCAATCACCTTTATTGGAACCGTATCACCCGCTGGCGGCAACCTGAAGGAGCCGGTTACAGAATCAACCAAGAAGGCTGCACGCGCTTTTCTGGCGCTCTCACAGCAACGTGCCGACAGCAAGCGCTACCCTGCCATTGACCCCATTGACAGTTATTCGAAATACCTTGAATACCCCGAGCTCCAGGAAACACTGAAGAAGACGATTTCAGAAGACTGGGTCGACAAGGTGATGCAACTAAAGAACATCCTGATCCGCGGAAAGGAAGTATCCGAACAAATCAACATTCTTGGCGACGATGGTGTACCTCTCGAGTATCACCTCACCTACTGGAAAGCCGAAGTATTTGACGCGGTTATCCTGCAGCAGGATGCTTTCGATAAAATTGACTGCAATGCTCCGCTGGTTCGTCAGAAATACATGCTGGAAAAAGCTTATGAGGTTTTTGATACCGGGTTCAACTTTGATGGTTTCGAAGAGGTCAACCCCTATTTCAAAAACATCATCAATCAGTTGAAGCAGATGAACTATTCGGTTTACGAATCGGATGATTTCTACCGTTTCGAAAAGGAGTTCTATAAAATAATGGACGAAAGAAAGGTATCGTAATGGAAATCAAAGCTTTTCAGAAAATATACACCAGGCTTACCCAGATCACAAAGGCAACCTGTTCATTGAGTGCCACAGGTGTTGGCAATGAAGAACTGGCAATGGTGCATGGACGTTTGGCCCAGGTGGTTAAAATCATGGGAGAGACGGTTACCTTGCAGGTTTTTGCAGGAACTGAAGGGATTCCAACCAATGCCGAGGTGGTGTTTTTCAACCGTCCTCCAACACTAAAAGTCGGTGAAGAGCTTGCCGGCCGATTCTTCAACTCTTTCGGAATTCCCATTGATGGAGGTCCTGAGGTTGAAGGTGAAGAGCGCGAGATCGGCGGGCCTTCAGTAAATCCGGTTCGGCGCAAGCAGCCATCGGAGTTGATTGCCACCGGTATTGCAGGTATTGACCTTAATAATACCCTGGTAACCGGCCAGAAAATCCCCTTCTTTGCAGATCCCGATCAGCCTTTTAACCAGGTAATGGCCATGGTGGCCCTGCGTGCCAAAGCCGATAAAATCATTCTCGGCGGCATGGGACTGACGAATGACGATTATCTGTACTATAAGCAAGTATTCGATAATGCCGGAGCTCTCGATCGCATTATCAGCTTTGTGAACACCACCGAGGACCCACCGGTTGAACGCCTGCTGGTGCCCGACATGGCGCTCACCGCTGCCGAATATTTTGCAGTCGATAAAAATGAAAAGGTTCTCGTGCTGCTTACCGACATGACCCTGTATGCCGATGCGCTCAGCATTGTATCAAACCGAATGGACCAGATCCCTTCGAAGGATTCAATGCCCGGATCGCTCTACAGCGACCTGGCGAAACTGTATGAAAAAGCGGTTCAGTTTCCGGATGGCGGTTCGATTACCATCATTGCGGTTACCACCCTGTCAGGCGGCGACATTACACACGCCATTCCGGATAACACCGGATACATCACCGAAGGACAGTTGTTCCTGCGCCGCGATACTGAAATCGGAAAAGTTATTGTTGACCCGTTCAGAAGCTTGTCGCGTTTGAAGCAGCTGGTTATCGGAAAGAAAACCCGCGAAGACCACCCACAGGTGATGAATGCAGCGGTGCGCCTTTACGCCGATGCTGCCAATGCACGAACCAAACTCGAAAACGGTTTCGACCTGACCGATTATGATCAGCGAACGCTGGCTTTTGCAAAAGAGTATTCAGATAAACTTCTGGCCATAGATGTAAATATTGATACACAGGAGATGCTTACGACCGCCTGGGATCTGTTTGGCCAACATTTCAGTCAGGCCGAAGTCGGACTGAAAAAGGAGCTGGTGGATAAGTATTGGCCAAAGTAAAATCCTGATTAAAAAATGGCTTTAAAATTTCAGTACAACAAAACCTCGCTGCAGGACCTGAACAAGCAGCTCCGCGTTCGTTTGCGGGCGCTGCCAACCTTGAAAAACAAGGAATCTGCCCTGCGGGTTGAGGTGAAGCGAGCCAAAGATGAGGCAACAAAGCTGGACGAAAAACTTGCTGCCCAAATTGCTGCTTACGATGAAATGGTGAGCCTCTGGTCAGAATTTAAGCCCAATCTTATTTCAATCAAAGATGTGGATGTGAGCATTAAGAAAATTGCCGGGGTGAGAACACCGGTGCTCGAACAAATCCATTTCAGCATTCCCCCTTTCAGTCTTTTTAACGAACCATTCTGGTTCATGGATGGAATCGCTATTTTGAAGGATCTGGCTACAGTAGCCATTGAGCGTGAATTCTTTAACCGCAAGATGGATATGCTGGATCACGCCCGGAAGAAAACAACACAAAAGGTGAATCTGTACGAGAAAGTGCAGATCCCGGGATACGAAGAGGCCATTCTTAAAATCAAGCGCTTCCTTGAAGATGAGGAGAACCTCTCCAAATCTTCACAGAAAATAGTAAAAACCCGACTCGAACAAATGGAGGCTGAGGCATGATAGTACCCATGAAAAAATACACGTTCCTGGTTTATCATGCCGACTACCACATATTCCTTGAGGAGTTGCGGAAGTTGGGCGTGGTGGATGTTGTGGAACGGACCAGGGAGGTTGACGATGAAACCCGCGACCTGCTGTTTTTGCAGAAACAGATTGCAGATACCATTAAGCAGCTGCAGCGCAGAATTGTGGATAAGGCCGATTCCGCTCCTGATTTCAGGGATGGGTTGGAAGTGGTTGAAAAGGTTCGCGAACTTCAAAACGAACAAGAGGCACTTAAACAGCAGCTTTTAAGTGTTAATAAAAACATCCTCAATTTGGAGCCATGGGGCGATTTCTCGCCCGATACGCTCAATAAGCTCTCAAAGGCCGGGTTGACCGTTAAGTTTTATATAACCTCTACAAAGAAATACGATCCGAACTGGGAGCGGCAATACAATATCGGAGTCGTAAACACTTTGCCACCCTACGTATACTTCATTCTGGTGAAGGACAACGATGAAGAAATTGAGCTTGATGCAGAAGAAATCAAATCGTTGGAGAGTCCGGTCTCTGAGGTGATAAAACACCGCGATGAAATTCATGCCCGCATCACCGAAACGGATCACGAATTGGACAGGATTGCAGCTACTGCGGTGCCATTGCTGCAGGAAACCCAGAATAAACTATCCGCACAATCCGACTATAAAAAAGTGCTGGCAAACACCAAGCCTGAAGCCGATGAAAAGGTGATGGTGTTGCAAGGCTTTGTGCCTGAAAGCAGCAAAGACCCTTTCGTGCATTTCTGTGAGGAGAAGGGAATTCTTTATGTTGAAGGCCGTCCCGAAGAGAAAGACAAGATTCCTGTTT
>CAYGOU010000193.1:0-6158 GCA_964351455.1 uncultured Porphyromonadaceae bacterium | reverse complement strand
GTCAAAGACAAAATCGGTAGAAAGATAAATGAACCTGGCGCCAACCAGATGTGCAGCCGATGCCAGATTCGCGGTGGCCTGAACATTCGCCAGCCGGCAGGCCTCATGATCAAGCTCACAGGGATCAACCTGGGTCATCGCCGCAGCATGGATGATGCAGTCAGGATCAAAGCCTGTAACCAACTTGTCTGCTGCCTGAGAATCTGACAAATCCATGGATGAAAACAGGTACCCATCTCTGTGGGGGAATCTGTTTTCATGAAGACTGGTAGCCATCAAATCCAGATCCGGACGACCAATCAGCCTGCCCAGCAGCGCCTGTCCGACAAGTCCGTTCGAGCCGGTGAGTAAGATCCTTTTCTTCATGCAAGTGCCATATTCCTCATAAAGATAAGGAATTCTGCGGGGCAGGCTATCCCGACCTGATCAGGCACTGACCAATTCCGCAGGCCAGGCATCGCCTTTCATGGCAGTAGGCAGTATACAGGTAGAGAGCCGCCTGTGACCAAAGGGCGCTGTCCATCTTCACCCCTGCGGCTGACCAAAGTCTGATGACCCTGTTTTGATCAGGAGGGAGTCGAGAAAGTTGGTTCAGCCAGGATTCGAGGGCAGTGTTATCGCCCTGCTCAGCAAGATAAACGGAGGCAAAGGGCAAAAACACATTAACCAGGAGCCGGTGCCTGGTCTCCGTCCCTAACTTCCCAATAGGTTTTTCAATCCGCTTGCCAAATCCGAGGTGTCGCTCCCAGTAGACAGAAACACTCACATCAAGAACCGCTGGGGTCAACATCCCTTTGGTTCGGATCACCATATCAAGAAGATTCGGATGCCGATGAAGAAAGGAGGCAAGCTGGGCCAGCCTGACTTCGGGAAAACCAGAAGGTCTCATTCTCAGGTGCCTTAATCCTATTGATATCGGTGGCGAAAGATTGAATTTCCTGGTCTGAAAGAAGAATTCAGATTGCAGAGCCCTGACATAGGCATCCTTCAATTTCAGGCTGCCAAGCATTCCCGCCATTCCGAAAAGGAGCGCCTCCATGGCAAATTGATTCCCGGCCACCGAGCGGATGGCCTTCTGCGGCAGGCTTTTCCCAAGTTGGTCAAAAGCCTCCTGATTGACCTTGCCGGCAAAGTACCGGATGACCAGCTGATAGAGAGTCTCCTCCCAGCCACCTTTGTTGGCCAGAAGTCGCGCTTTCACCTGATGTGACTTCTGCTCCATTCGCTCCACCCCCATGCGTTCAAAATGGCGCAGTTTCTCAATGTCCTCAATCTTTTCCAAAGACGAAGAACAGGGAATCAGGTCAAGGGTCGACAGGATCCGGTGGTAGTTCTGAAGATAGCGGTTGTTGACCGGAAGCCGCACGGTGGGCACAACCCGACCACGGATATCCTTAACCGGCATATCATCCTCGTAAACCACATGAAGAACTACCGTTAAATAGGCCTGATCCTGCTCATGGCGGTGGCGGTACCAGTCGGATGACCTGACATGGATCTCCACATGGCCGCACCACAAGGTTTCACCGATTCTGATCCGGGCCATCGAAAAATCGGGACCTGCATCTCGGTTCATCTCTCCCGGTGAAATAATGGACACACGCTGCTGGTCGGCCGTCACGAGCTGGCCGCCCGAATAGAGACCATATCGCCATAAATAATGAAGAAAGTCCTCCTGCATCTGATCTTTTTCAGACATAGATGCAATCGCGACGTAAGATTGGAAAAGTCTGTAGCTATTTTTTCAGGAAGGGGCTCATTTCGCTCCGGTTCTGCAAGGCGGCGCCTCTTGCTTTTTCAGCGAAATCCGGTCCTGATCCGGCGTAAATAATGGCTCTTGAGCTGTTGATGAGCAAACCGGTTAAAGCATTCATCCCATAGCGGAGTACCATGTCAAGAGACCCTCCCTGAGCACCTACTCCCGGAACCAGCAAAAAATGATCCGGTACCACTTCGCGGATCTGCACAAGGTGATCGGGATGAGTTGCACCCACTACGAACATCATGTTTTCGGGGCTACCCCATCCCGCACTTTTCCGGATCATATAGAGAAACACCGGCTCTCCGTTTGCCAGCCGGTTCAACTGCAGGTCATGTGAACCGGGATTGGAGGTAAGTCCGAGCAGGATTGCCCACTTTCCGTCATACTTCAGAAACGGATCAATTGAATCGCGGCCCATGTAGGGTGAAAGAGTGACCGCATCAAAATCATAATGGATGAAAATTGACCGGGCGTATTGGTCCGCGGTGTTGCCAATATCGCCCCGTTTGGCGTCAGCAATGATCAGAAGGTTGGGGTCGAGGGAGCGGATGAAGTCAACGGTCTTTTCAAGCTGCACCATTCCTTTCGCACCCGTGGCCTCATAAAATGCCAGGTTTGGCTTATAGGCCACGGCAAGGTCATGCGTGGCTTCTACAATGGCCTTGTTAAAATGGAACACAGCATCAGGATCCCCGGCAAAATGGGAGGGCAGCCTGGAGGGATCGGTGTCGAGTCCTACGCAGAGGCACGAACCTTTTTTTTGAATTTCGAGATGTATCTCCCTTGCTGTCATGATCAGGCAATATCTGAAGCTTTGAGTCTTTCAGAGTTCTCTGCAATCTGAAGTTTCCCGATGATTTCATCTATGTCACCGTTCATGACCGACTGCAGGTTGTAAAGCGTCAGGTTGATCCGATGGTCGGTCACCCTGCCCTGGGGGTAATTGTATGTTCGGATTTTGGCAGACCGGTCGCCGGTGCTGACCATCGTTTTTCGTTTGGATGAAATATCATCCAGGTATTTTTGGTACTCGATGTTGTATAGCCGGGTGCGGAGTTCGGCCATGGCCTTCTCCTTGTTCTTGATCTGCGACTTCTGATCCTGGCAGGTAACCACAATGCCTGACGGAACATGGGTCAGCCTTACGGCCGAGTAGGTGGTGTTTACGGATTGGCCGCCCGGACCTGAGGAGCAGTAGGTATCGACCCGCACATCGGAGGCATTCAGCTCAATGTCAAACTCTTCAGCTTCGGGAAGAACCGCAACCGTAGCAGCGGAGGTATGCACCCTGCCCTGGGTTTCGGTTTGGGGCACCCTCTGAACCCTGTGTACACCCGATTCATACTTAAGAATCCCGTAAACCCCCTCTCCGGATACGGCCAGAATCACCTCCTTATACCCTCCGGATGTGCCCTCGGTAAAGGTACTAAGGCTGTGCTTCCATCCTTTGATGTCACAAAACTTGGTGTACATCCTGAAAAGGTCACCCGCAAAAATGCTTGCCTCATCCCCACCGGTTCCGGCCCTGATTTCAACAATGGCGTTTTTGGCATCCTGTGGGTCAGAGGGTATCAGCAGGAGCTTTATTTCCTCCTCCATCTCTTCCCTGCGGGAGTAGAGATGATCAAGCTCATCCTTTGCCATGTCGCGGAGCTCATCATCCTTTTCAGTCTCAAGAATCTTTCTCGCTGTATCAATGTTGCTCAGAACGTTTCTGAACTCCAGATAGGCATTGAATACCCGGTTCAGCTCCTTGTACTCCTTGTTGAGCCGAACAAAGCGCTTCATGTCGGCAATCACGGCGGGATCGTTGATCAGCCTGCCTACCTCTTCGAATCGTTGGGCAATGCCCTCCAGTTTTTCAAGCAGCATAAAAAGTCTGTTAATAAACCCACTCTCCGGATGGGGTTTTCAAGGTCAGTTTCTTTCCCTGATGTGAATCGCAACGACCAACAACGCGTGCATCAAGGTTAAACCCGGAAGCAATCTCCAGGATTGAGCCAGCCACCTTTTCAGGCACGTAAAGTTCAAACCGGTGTCCCATGTTAAATACCTGATACATCTCTCTCCAGGAGGTCCCCGAGGCTTCCTGAATCATTCTGAACAACGGCGGAACCGGAAAGAGATTATCCTTGATCACATGCAGATTCTCGATAAAGTGCAGCACCTTGGTCTGGGCTCCGCCAGAGCAATGAACCATTCCGTGGATATCTTTCCGGTGATGATTAAGAACCTCGCGAACCACCGGCAGATAGGTACGGGTAGGCGAAAGGACCATACTTCCGGCATCTGCTTTAAAATTTTCAGACACGTTGGTCAGTGACAGATGGCCCGAATAAACCAGCGACGGATCCATGGCAGGATCATAGGATTCAGGATATCGCAATGCAAGGCGCTTCTCAAAAAGGTCGTGCCTTGCCGAGGTCAGTCCGTTGCTCCCCATTCCCCAGTTGGGCGAGGATTCATAGATGGTCTGTCCGGTTGAAGACAGCCCAATAATAACATCACCTGCAGCAATGCGGTCGTTTGAAATCACCTCATCCCTGCGGATTCTTGAAGTTACGGTGGTATCCACGATGATGGTCCGCACAAGGTCGCCAACATCAGCGGTCTCTCCCCCGGCGAAAATCATATCAACGCCCATTGCCCTGAAGCGGTCAGTAAGCTCCTGGGTTCCTGAAATCAGTTCGGCAATCACCTCACCCGGAATCAGGTTTTTGTTTCTGCCGATGGTGGAGGTGATCAGCATCCTGTCGACCGCCCCTACGCAGATCAGATCGTCGGTGTTCATCACCACGGCATCCTGGGCAATTCCTTTCCACACAGAGAGGTCTCCGGTCTCTTTCCAATAAAGGTAGGCAAGGGAGGATTTGGTGCCGGCTCCATCTGCATGCATGATGTTGCAGTATTCGGTATCTCCCCCGAGAACATCCGGAACAATTTTGCAGAAGGCGCGGGGAAAGAGTCCCTTATCTAGCCTTGATACTGCCTGGTGTACCTCCTCCTTTGCGGCAGAAACACCCCTTTGATGGTATCGGTTGTCCGGATTCATTTTGAGGTGCAAAATTAGTATTTTTGAGGCAATTATCCGCCTCCCCCGCTCCGGCCTTCACGAATCTTGCTCCCGGTACTTTCTCCCTCTGTTCGAATTCTAACTCCCTGCTGAAGTTCCTCCTGGCCCTTCAGGATCAAATGCTCTTCAGGGGTCACATCCATGTCTCTCAATTCTTTCGGCACATAATCGGTGGAGAGCACCCTGAACTCCGTTCTCCTATTCAACTGATGAGCCACCTCCCTGACTTGCAGGTCTTTAAGGGATTCGATAAACTCTCCGGACAGGGAATCGCCGACGGCCAGAAAATCATATTGTTCAGCAATTTTCTCATCAACCAGCCTGGGAACCTCCGGGCCATATCCCCGGGCCTTTAGTCGGTCTGACGGAATACCTTTTGAAATCAGGTAATCCACCACAGACTGAGCCCTCAATTGCGAAAGTTCAAGATTCGACATAGTTCTGAAGGGACGGATATCGGTATGCGACATCAGTTCGATGGTGATGTTTGGGTTGTCCTCGAGGGTCTCAACCAATTGATCAAGGGCTACCATGGATTCAGGACGGAGATCCCATTTCGCCAGGTCATACAGGATGTTGGGCAGTTCAACGGGTCTTTCAATGGGAGACAGAATCAGGTTGGCATTGAATTCCCGGCTGTCTTGCATTCCTTTGGTGGTTTCACGCAATTTGCCGTTCAAAAACCCCTTTTTAAAAGAAACAACGATGTAGTCGGTCTCCTCTTTAAGTCTGAACGAAAACTTTCCGGTTGAATCGGTTGAAAATTCCATGCTGGTTCCATCGCTTCCGATGAGCCGCACCTCAGCCTTGTCAACGACCTCTTCCGTTTTTTCATTGATGACCAATCCATTGAGGCTAAAACGCTTTTGGGGCAGCACAAACGAATAGATGTCATCTCCTCCGCGACCTCCCTCCGGGCGGTTTGAACTGAAATAGCCACGCTCCTCTTCTGGCTGAAAAACGATGCTGAAATCATCCCCGATGCTATTGATCGGCGCTTTCATGTTCTCAATCTCCCACTTACCATCCTCATTCAGGCCCGCCTTGAAAATATCAAGGCCGCCCATACCCGGATGACCGTTCGAGGAAAAATAGAAGAGCGAATCGGTTTTGATAAATGGATACATCTCATCCCTGGGAGTATTTATGGCTGATCCTAGGTTGTAGGGCTCGCTCCATGGGGCGGATTTTGATTCGCGGCTTACCTTCCAGATATCCTTACCTCCCAGCCCCCCCAGCATATCGCTCACAAAGAACATCGTCAATTCGTCAGGGGTAAGGGAGGGGTGGGCCACAACCACGGAGTCGGGAGCAATCGGGTAG
>CAYGOU010000192.1:0-6175 GCA_964351455.1 uncultured Porphyromonadaceae bacterium | reverse complement strand
TGGGATACGGCGGTCCACATGCAGCCTTTTTCGCCACCCGCGAGCAGTTTAAACGTAACATTCCAGGCCGCATCATAGGAGTTTCCATCGATTCGCACGGTAACAAGGCGCTAAGAATGGCCTTGCAAACCCGCGAACAGCATATAAAACGCGAGAAGGCAACCTCCAACATTTGTACGGCTCAGGCCCTGTTGGCCACCATGGCCGGAATGTACGCCGTTTACCACGGTTCAGAGGGATTGCTTGAGATTGCCGGCAAGATTCATCGTGCTGCCCATACCCTTGAGCTGGAGCTCCAGCAATACGGTTATGTTCAGGAAAACAAAGACTACTTCGATACCCTGAGGATTGTAGCGCCGGAGGATTTGGATCTCAAGAAGATCCGATCAGTCATGGAAAAGAACCAGATCAATCTTCGATACTTTGATGACAACACCTTTGGCGTTTCAACCGATGAACTGACCGATCTTGATGAAATCAACCTTCTGGCCAGGCTCCTTGCTGAGCTTGCCGGTAAAAAGTTTATACCGATTGCACGGATTGTTGAATCGGCTGGTTTTGATCCGAAGTTTGCACGATGCACCGATTTTCTCAGCGAGCAGGTATTCAACAAGTACCGTTCAGAGACAGAGATGATGCGATACATCAAGAAGCTTGAGCGCAAGGATTTTTCGCTGACCCATTCGATGATTCCCCTGGGATCCTGCACCATGAAGCTGAATCCGGCCAACTCGATGTTCGCCCTGACGCAACCTGGATTTGCCAACATCCATCCATTTGTTCCTGTTGATCAGGCAGAGGGATACAGGCAATTGATTGATGAACTTGAGTCCGCCCTGATCGAGATCACCGGTTTTCCGGCGATCTCATTTCAGCCAAATTCGGGAGCTTCCGGAGAATATGCGGGGCTCATGGTGATCAGGGATTACCAGAGAAGTATCGGGGATGAACACCGCAATGTAGTGCTGATACCGGCATCCGCTCACGGAACCAACCCGGCTAGTGCCGTTATGGCAGGCTGTGAAGTGGTGGTCGTCAAGTGTGATGACAATGGAAACGTTGACCTGGCCGATCTTAAAGAGAAGGCTGAAATCCACCGCGAACGGCTGTCGGCCTTCATGGTAACCTATCCCTCCACTCACGGTGTTTTTGAGGCTGAAATATGTGAAATGGCCAAAATCATTCACGACGCGGGTGGTCAGGTATACATGGATGGAGCCAATATGAACGCTCAGGTTGGATTAACCAGTCCTGCGCGCATTGGTGCGGATGTCTGTCACCTGAACCTGCACAAAACTTTTGCCATCCCTCACGGTGGCGGAGGTCCCGGGGTTGGTCCCATTGGGGTTGCCGCGCACCTGGTTGATTTCCTTCCCACTCATCCGGTCATTCCGGTTGGAGGCAAACAGGGGGGAGTGGTTTCCGCGGCTCCATATGGCAGTGCACTGGTGCTGACAATTTCACACGCCTACATCCAGATGATGGGTGGTGATGGTCTCACCGATGCCACACGCATGGCCATTCTCAATGCCAATTACATTGCCAGTCACCTTAAGGAACATTACGGCGTTCTCTATACCGGCAGCAACGGACGGGTTGCCCATGAACTGATACTCGATTGCAGGCACATTAAGCCTGTTACAGGTGTTGAGACGGGCGATATTGCCAGAAGGCTGATGGATTATGGATTTCATGCCCCCACCTTATCGTTCCCGGTGCATGAGACCCTGATGATTGAACCCACCGAAAGCGAATCGAAGCAGGAGCTCGACCGCTTTATTGAAGCCATGGTCTCCATTCGGTTTGAGATCAGCGATATTGAAATGGAGCTGGTTGACCATGATAACAATGTATTGAAGAATGCTCCCCATACTGCAGCACATGTATGCGACGACAGCTGGAATCACCCTTACGGTCGACTGAAAGCGGCCTTTCCCCTCAGTTGGATCAAGGAGAATAAATTCTGGCCTGCAGTAGGAAAGATTGATAATGCTTACGGTGACCGGAACCTGGTTTGTTCTTGCAGGAGCATCGAAGAATATGAATAAAAAAAGGCTGCCTGATTAAAGGCAGCCTTTTTTTTACTGTTTGGTGAGTTCAACCTGGAACCACCATTCACTTCTGGGATGGCAAATGCAGTAGAAGAATTTCATCTTCGGTGCATCTTCAAAGTGATACATGATGGTTCGTTCATGGGCCTCCTCTCGCCATGAGTGGTTGATCCACCGGTGGGTTTGCTGGAAATGGATATCGGTGTTTGGTTTTCCCAGCGGATCAAAAACTCCCTTAAGAGAGGATGTGCTGATTTCGCGTGTTACGATCTCCTGCATCTCAAGGGTGGTGGCACCGTTCTCTTCGATGGTGAGCATCAGGTGTACCAGTCCTACGCCGAAGTCGATCGGACCGCTTTTCCAAACCCCTATGTAGGGTGCGGGTGCTACCGCAACCGCTGTAGAAAATTGTTTGGTCGACCCATCTTCGGCGGTAACGGTATAAGTTACGGGATCGGCGAAGCTGGTCGCTACGCCGGATGCCGGGCTGATGACAGCTCCGGGACTGACCTCAATGGTCGGGATCAACTGGCTGATTCCGGTTCCGAAAGGAACATCCAATGCAACTTCGGTACCGGTAACTGAGCCAATGATGTTTTGTTCCAGTTCAGTGTTTTTGCTGGCCTCAAAAACGAAGGATAAGATCTCCTTCTTGCTGGAAAGTTCCTCCTCCTTGGTGCAGGAGGATAGAATCAATCCTCCTGTCATGAGGAGGAGGGCCAGAAAGACAACCTTTCTAACCATGGCAGTAAGTTTATGTGAAAATAAATTAGTTCTCCAATGCTTCGTCAAGAAGCATGCTGATCAGCGTGGTCAGGTTCATTCCGTTGGCTGTGACCTGACGGGGGACGATGCTCTCCCGGGTAAGGCCGGGAACCGTATTGACCTCCAAAAAAAACGGGAGATTATTAACCAGGATGTAGTCCATCCTTACCACACCCCGGCATCCCAGGAGATCATAAATCTGAGCGGAAAGGTCTGAAACAGACCGGGCAACTTCATCCGGAACCGGAGCGGGGGTTATCTCCTCTGCCAGTCCGGGTGTGTACTTTGCTTCGTAATCGAAAAATTCATTTTTACTGATTACGGCGGTAAGCGGGAAGATGATCTTTTGACTTTGGTATTGAAGCAATCCGCAAGTGACTTCAGGTCCCTCAAGGAACTGTTCAATGATCACCTCATCATCTTCCGCAAAGGCCAAATCAATGGCTTTCATTAGCTCAGAGGCCTCCTTAACTTTGGAAGAACCGCAGCTGGATCCGCCGTTATTGGGCTTAACCACGCAGGGAAGCCCGACTTTTGCCAGAATCCCATCGGGATCTGTGGCCTGGTTCCTGAATAGTCTGACCGAATCTGCCACCCTGATTCCGGCTTGCCTGAGAAACTGGTTGCAGACATATTTGTTAAAGGTCAGGCTGCTGCAGAATGACTTGCAGCCTGTAACCGGCAGATTTATCAATTCAAAGTAGGACAGAAGGATGCCATTTTCACCAGGGGTTCCATGGATTGCGTTGAAAACTGCGTCGAAGCCGTGCGAAACGCCATTGTTACTCCATGTGAAATCGTGCCGGTTGACCGGGACTTTTGATCCATCGTTGAAAAGTGCGTGCCATTCTCCCTTCCTGATTTCAACTATTGTCGGGTTAAAACGTTGCCGGTCAATATGTTCAATAATATTCCGGGCTGTTTTCATTGAAATGGTATGCTCAGAAGAATCGCCGCCGGCGACAATGGCTATTCTAAGGGGTTGATTTTGCATCATCTGTCTTTCCATCAACATTTACGAATATCGCGTCAGCTTTGTTGCAAAAAAGGTGCACTACCTTGATCTTCCGGCGAGGTAGCTTCTCCATTTTCTGACCACTTCAGTCATGTCGGGGGGGAGCTCTGATTCGAACTGCATCCATTTCCCAGTTTCGGGATGCGTAAAGCCCAACTCCCGTGCGTGAAGCGCCTGTCGGGGCAAAACCTGAAAACAGTTATGGATGAACTGTTTATATTTGGTAAAGGTCGTTCCTTTCAGGATCTGGTCTCCTCCATAGTCGGAATCGTTGAAAACAGGGTGCCCGGCGTATTTCATGTGCACCCTGATTTGATGAGTTCTCCCGGTTTCTAGCCTGCACTCAATCATCGAAACATATCCCAGTTCCTCGATGATCCGGTAATGAGTGATGGCTGCCTTTCCATGTTCTCCATCCTTAAAGACGTGCATAACCTGGCGGTTTTTCGGATTTCTTCCGATGTGCCCCGTGATGGTACCTTCGGGTGGATCTGGTATGCCCCAAACCAGAGCTTGATAGAGCCTGTGGGTAGTTTTCTCATAAAATTGTTTCCCCAAATGGCTCTTTGCTTTCTCGGTTTTAGCCACAACAAGTAAACCCGAAGTATCCTTATCGATCCGGTGAACCAGTCCTGCACGGCTATCACCGGTGGCGAACATTTCATTTTCGCGGTACCTCCATGCCAGTGCATGCACCAGGGTGCCCGAATAATTGCCGTGTGCTGGATGAACCACCATTCCTGCCTGCTTGCTAACCACCAGCAGGGATTCATCTTCATAAACTACGTCAATCGGAATATTCTCCGGCACCAGCTCAAATTCTTTTCTTGGGTAGGTTAGCATGACCACAACCACATCTCCCGGCTTTACCTTGTAACTTGCCTTAACCACCTGATCGTTCACCCGGATGCATCCTGCCTCAGCTGCCGCCTTTATTTTGGTGCGCGAAGTGTCGTGGAGCTTGTGCAACAGAAACAGGTCGATTCTCAGAAGGCTTTGACCCGGATCTGCGATAAACCTGAAATGTTCGAAAAGTTCGTTCTGATCATCGACCTCGTCCAGATGGAGCCACATTTTAGTATTCATTGACGACTACCAGGGATGAGTGTTGCTTTGTCAGCCGCTTTCTGTTGGTGATGATGACCCGGTATATCCCTTCGGCCCAGGAACCCACGGAGACGGAGTGAACCATGCGTTCACTCACGAAAATGGTTCTTCCGAGATTGTCAAGAATGGTGATCTGAGAATCCTCCTCTTCAGGCAACCATGAAAAGTAACATTCCTTCGAGGCGGGATTGGGATAGATCCCAATTGAAGCGACCCCCGTTCTTTCATCCGCAAACAAGTCTACCCCGCTTTTTCTTGACTTGTTTGCAAACAGGGGGCGAATCATCAGGGACCCCTCAAAACCGGAGGCTCTCCAGTTTCCTCCAAGGTTGTAATGGATCTTGTTTTCTCTCGGAGTGCTTAGGTCAAAGCCGATGTTGAGGAAGTCTGCGGTGGTCTGTATGAGTCCGATATGAAAAAATGATGGCACCACCTGAGCGGTGTCAAGTAAAAAGTCTTGAAAAGCCAGGAGTCCTGCCTCTGAATCGTTTATGGCGCCCTCCTGCGACCATATCAACGATCCGGGTTTACCAGCGTCATCTGCCCAAATCGCCAGTCTGAAATACTTGCGATTGGCCTGGTTGAAACTCTGGTTGAATAGCATGCTGATGCCGACCAGTGAATCACCCGCGTTGAGGTTCTGGAACCTGCATGCGATCCTTCCGTTCTTGCTTCCCTCTCCCGAGAGTCCGTATCCAGCCTCGGGATGACCATCATCGTATGCATAATAGTTGGTAAAGACCTGGTCGTAGCTTACCAGGTTGTTGCCGGGAATCCAGTCTGAATCAGGACTGTTAAGATCGAGGGTTATTCTGAATAGGGCAGAGTCGGTGGCCTCTGAGACAAATCCATAATTTAAACGACCGTCAAAGGACAATTCCTCGAAAGCCAAAGCTTCATCTGAGGTAAGGGTTGTCTGATAACTGGCACCCGACCCCCAGATCTCCTCGATCTTTAGGATTGGGGTAAAAAGAAGCCGCTGGTTTGAAAGATTGCGCAAGTGTATCGGGAATATGGTTTTCACTCCGGATCTTCCCAGAATTGAAAAATGCTGCCAGGGCAGAGCTGTATAGTCGAGTAAAAGAGATCCGGTTGAACTCAGCAGCGACAGATCCTGCATGACTGTATCCTGGTAGTGCCGGTTCCGGTTAAGGTAGACGTAATCGATATGCCAATGGTCGGCATTGACTTTGAGACTGGGCTCATAAGAATTTGCCAGGGAGGCATAGTTTACAAA
>CAYGOU010000191.1:0-6189 GCA_964351455.1 uncultured Porphyromonadaceae bacterium | reverse complement strand
GCAACCTGCAACCTGCAACCTGCAACCTGCAACCAGTAACCTGCAACCAGTAACCATGAGAACCCAACTGTCACCTTTCGCAACCTTTTCGCTCCTGCTGCTTTTGCTGCAGGGTTCGCTGCATGCCCAGGACAAGACCTATACCCGTTCGGTCATTGCCAGGCTGAGTTCGCCTGAGATGTACGGCCGTGGCTATGTCAGTCAGGGAGACAGGATTGCCGCCGACTACCTGGCCGCTGAGCTGGCAAAGTGGAAGGTTAAGCCCCTGGGATCATCCTATCTTCAGCATTTCGCAATGAAAATCAACGGGATGACGAAGGCGGATCTTCTTCTGAACGGAGAACCGGTCAGGCATAAAGAATGGGCGCTGGTTGAGGCCTCCTCACCCACCCTTAAGGGAACCTTCCCCGTCATCCATGCAGATTCGAAGGCGCTGATGCAGCCGGGCAGGTTGTTTGCAAAGGCCGCTGAAATGCCGGGGGCCTTTTACCTGCTTGACTCAACCGGACTGGGAAATCCTGCACTTTTTGCTTTTGCCAAAAACCTGCTGGCCAGTAAGCTGATCAACAAATCGGGTGTGATCGAAGTTTTTCACCGCGAACCCTTTGGGGTGGTGAGGAAGCACTTTGATGACCATGCCATAATCCAGCTACATTCAAAAAACTTGCCCGACACCCTCAGGGAGGTGAGCGTCGACATCGTTAACGAATATCATCCCGAATACCAGACCCAGAATGTAATCGGCCACATCAAGGGAAAAAGCGATGAGTGGATCGTGTTTACCGGCCATTATGACGGAGAGGGGATGTATGGTGACCTGCTCTTTCCGGCAGCCAGCGACAATGCCAGTGGTACTGCGATGGTGATTGATCTGGCCAGGCATTATGCGACCGGAAAAAAGCCTCACTACAATATGGCATTCATGCTGTTTGCCGGTGAAGAGGCAGGGTTGCACGGATCCACCCACTATGTTGAGAATCCGCTCTTTCCGCTTGAGAAAATCAGGATGGTGATCAATCTCGACATGGTTGGTACCGGACAGGATGGATGCATGCTGTTCAATGCCACCACCTGGCCCGAAGAGACGGCCCTGATTCATGAGCTTAACAACAGGCACCATTACCTATGGAACATTGTTGAGCGGGGTCCTGCCGCCAACAGCGACCACCATCCTTTTCACCTGAAGGGAGTGCCCGCCCTCTTTTTCATCACCCAGGGAAAGGCTGGTCCTGGTCACACCGCCTTCGACACCGAAGCGGCGCTGCCCCTCTATGCCTATGAAAGTCTTTTCAGACTGGTGACGCACTTTGTAGAACGTCTGCCAGGTTTATAAACGAAATATCAATCCCCGGGAATGCACTGGAACAAGGCCTGGTTTCAACTGTCGATTCTGATGTTGCTGGCTTTTGTCTGGGGCAGCTCATTCATCCTCATGAAGGTGGGACTTAAGAGTTTCACCAGCACCCAGGCAGCAGCCATCCGGATTCTGCTGGCCTCGCTGACCCTTTTGCCACTGGCCTGGCATAATCTGAAGGCACTCAAGAAAAAAGATCTTCCTTCCCTGCTGGTAGCCGGGTTTATCGGAAGCTTTATTCCCGCCTTTCTCTTTACAAAGGCCCAGACCCGGATTGACAGTGCACTGGCGGGGATGCTGAATTCACTGACACCGGTTTTCACCCTGGTCATTGCCCTCCTTTTTACTCAAATAAAGGTCAGGTCGATTCAGGTTGGTGGAGTATTTCTCGGACTGCTCGGGGCCACTGCCCTGATTCTTTCTGGCAAGGGAATCAGCCTGTCAGACATCAATGCCTACGCCCTTCTCATCGTATTGGCCACCCTCTTTTACGGGATCAACGTCAACGTCATCAAATCAACCCTTACCCATCTGACCGGGGCCCAGATCACTTCGTTTTCCTTTATGTTTCTCTGGCCATTCGCCCTGGCAATTCTGCTAAGCACCGACCTGACTACAGCCTTTACCCACCCCGGATGGCCCCTTCACCTGCTGGCCCTGGCCACCCTCGGAATCATCGGAACCTCCCTGGCTATGCTGTTGATGAACAGTCTGATCCGTTACGTTTCACCCATCTTCACCTCCTCAGTCACCTATGTCATTCCCATTTTTGCCATCGGCTGGGGCGTACTTGACGGCGAGAAGATCAGCGTGCACCACTTGGGGGGGATGGCGATGATATTGGCAGGAGTTTATCTTATTGGAAGAAAGAAGAAAGAGGCCTGTAGGTAAAGAAAGAAGAAAGAGGCCTGTAGAAATTAAGGCTAAGTTAAAGTATTAGTAGTAAGTGGTTTAGGTCCTTGCGGCAGAATCCTTAGCCTTAGCCTTAGCCTTAGCCTTAGCCTTAGCCTTAGCCTTAATTTCTAAAGGCCTCTTTCTTCTTTCTTATACACCACCGCCCCTCCTACCCAGGTTTCAAGCACCTTTACCTCCGGTATCCTGTCGGGGTTTATGGAGAACAGGTCTTGATCGAGGATTACAAAATCTGCCAGTTTGCCCGGTTCGAGGGAGCCTCTGCTGCATTCATCGAAGGAGGCGTAGGCAGCGTCGATGGTATAGGCTTTGAGGGCCTCTTCGAGGAGGATCTTTTGTTCAGGTATCCATCCGGTGGGATTTTTGCCGTCGAGTGTTCTGCGGGTCACGGCTGCAAAGATCCCTTCAAGCGGAACTGGCGGTGCTACGAACCAGTCGCTGCCGAAGGCGAGCCGGGATCCGGCATCGAGCAGAGAGCGCCAGGCATGGGTGAGCCGGCACCTTTCGGTTCCGATCACCTTTTCGGCCCAGCGGCCGTCGTCCATACAATGCCAGGGCTGCATGCTGGCGATCACCTTCATGGCTCCGAACCTGGGGATATCTTCGGGTGCTAGGTGCTGGGCGTGTTCGATGCGGAACCGCCGCTCGCCCGGGCCATTTTCATCCAGGATCTTTTCAAACAGGTCGAGCACCAGTCCGTTGGCCCGGTCGCCAATGGCATGCATGACGATTTGGAGTCCTTCGCGATCCGCGGCCAGCATCCCCCGGAGCATTTTGCCTGTTGGGTGCATCATCAAACCCCTTTCGGCAGGCTGATCCAGGTAAGGCTCAAAAAAGGCGGCGGTATGGGATCCCAGCGACCCGTCGGTAAAAATCTTGGCACCGCCCACCTTGAGCCAATCGGCATGTTCGTGCAGACGCTCCTTCCACCTGAGGATTTCATGCAGGTCCCAAAGCGGACAAACGGCATAAATCCTGGTCATCAGCAGGCCATCTTCAAGGCCGCTCAGAAAGACCTCCAGCTCACGACAGCTGCCCATGTGGTGAACAGCGGTGACCCCGTGGGAGGCCACATAATGCATTGCAGCCTGAAGCGCCCTTCGCGACTGTCCGGGTGTTCGATCAGGTATATGGGCGGTGACCAGCGACATGGCCTGGTCTTTGCAAATACCGGTCAGCCTGTTGTTCGGGTCCCTTATCAGCGCACCTCCCTCAAGTTCTCCAACCGACGGATCGATCCCGGCAATGGTCAGGGCCAGGCTGTTTGCCAGCGCCATGTGTCCGTCGCTGCGGTTTATAAATACCGGGTTCTCAGGTGTAACGGCATCGATCCAGTCGCGCGAGGGAAGATCGCCACCCCAGTTCTGGTGATCCCAGTTGCCCCCCAGTATCCATTCTCCCGGTTCGAGGCCGGCTGCGAATGCTTTTAAACGGGTGACAAACTCCTCCCTGGTCCGGGCATCCTTCAGCTGCACCCCTGAGATCGAAAATCCCCCATCCAGAAAATGGAGATGGCTGTCGGTAAAGCCCGGCAACAGCAGCTTACCGGGAGCCTCTTTAATATGTGTCTCCTCTCCTTTCAGGGCGAACACCTCCTCAGCAGAACCCACCGCCAGGATTCTGCTGCCTGAAACGGCCATCGCTTCGGCCCAGGGCCGTGAAGGGTTGGCTGTCCAGATTCTGCAATTATGAACGATGAAATCGGCTTTGCCTTTTTGCATGAAAGATCCGGTCATTTTTTTTCGAAAATAGGGATTTGATTTTAATGTTTGACGGCATCATCCGGATAGACTGTTAAGCCAGGTTTATTAACTTTGGCACACTAATTTTCAGGTGTGAAAGGATTCACAAAAAGGGCAACAGCCTTTCTTCTCGCCTTGCTGGTCGGCTTTTTGGTCGTCAACAAAACCATTTACATTCACTCGCACCAGCTTGAAGACGGAACCCTGATCACCCATGCCCACCCATTCAACCGGGCAGCGGAAGATGCTCCCTGCAAGACACACCACCACACGGTTACTGCATTGCTGTATATCAGCAGCATAGACCAGATCGTTCCGATCATGCTGGTTTCGCTCGGAGTCGCCCTGCTTGCTGTCAGGGTGTGGTTCAGAACCATCTCAGCGGCCTCCCCCCTCCTTCAGCCGGTTGGCCATCCTGAAGGCAGGGCTCCACCCCGCCGGTCTTTATAAGTTGCCGGTTCCTTTACGATCGGGATGATCGATTTACGGAATCATTGAGAGTCAATCACAATGCTTATAAGGCTAATAAAGTTATTTTATGTTCAAAACAGAGATCATCAGAACCTTTTTGTTCTCACTGCCTTTGTTGTTAAACCTTTCACAGCCTGCTCAGGCTCAAAAAATCAAAACCGACGCCCACATCATCGGACATGTGGTTAGCACGGCGGGTGAGCACATACCTTTTGCCACAGTCGCCATTTTGGGCACCACCCTGGGCACCACCACGGATGAAACCGGGCATTTTCAGCTGTTGCACCTGCCGGTGGGAAAACATCTGGTAAAGGCCCAGTACGTTGGATATAAACCTCGCGAAGAGATTGTGAATCTTTCAAAAGGTCAAACCGTTGAGATCAAATTTACTCTTGAGCCTGACCTGCTTGGACTGGAAGAGGTGGTTGTCACAGGTGACAGAAATGAGACCAGCCGTTCAGGTGCATCTGCGGTGGTGACCCGGATTACCCCCAAGCTCTTCTCTATGACTCAGTCGGCAACCCTGGGCGAAGGACTCAACTTCTGTCCCGGACTCCGCCTCGAGAACAACTGCCAGAACTGCGGTTTCACCCAGGTGCGGATGAACGGCATGGAGGGCCCCTATACCCAGATCCTGATCAACAGTCGTCCCATTTTCAGCGGACTCGCCGGCGTTTATGCCCTTGATATGATCCCGGCCAACATGATCGACCGGGTAGAGGTGATCCGGGGAGGGGGGTCGGCGCTCTACGGCAGCAATGCCATTGCCGGTACCATTAACCTGATTCTGAAAGATCCGGTGAACAATTCTTACGAATTCGGCATGAACCAAAGCCTGATTGGCGCCGGGGTCAATGAAGCTGGAGGATTGGCACCTGAAACGATCATTCACGCCAATAGTTCGCTGATATCCTCTGACAGTAAAACAGGAATGGCACTATACGGCTTCTCGCGTGAACGGAGCCCCTGGGATGCCAACGGAGACGGGTTTTCTGAGATTTCATCGGCCAGCAACACCACATTCGGGAGCCGGCTGTATCATCGCTTTGGTAACCGGACACGCCTGACGGCGGATTTCTTCAACATACGCGAAGCCAGGCGCGGGGGCAACAAGCACGATGAAGAGCCCCATATGTCGGACATCACCGAAGGGGTTGAACACAGAATCACCACCGGAGCCCTCAGCCTGGATCAGTATTTCAGGGAGAATGATCTCTTCTCAGTGTATGCATCCGCGCAGCGGGTATACCGCGATTCTTACTACGGTGCCAACCAGTCGTTGAGCGACTACGGGAACACACGGGATTTATCTTATGTCATTGGCAGTCAATATAATAAAAAGCTTAGCAATTCCAATCTGGTGGTTGGGGCCGAACACACCGGATCGAGTCTGACCGACACGAAAAAGGGTTATCCCGACCTCGGTAACATCATCATCGAAGAGGGTGCCGAACCCCTGATCCCTATGGTCGACAGCCGTATCATAGCCGATCAGGCCGTCATCACACTGGGTACCTTTGGGCAGTATGACCTGACGCTGAACCGGCTTAAAATATCAGCAGGCCTGCGATTTGACCATTACCAGATCTCTGACAATGAAAGGCCGGAAAGCCGGAAGTCGGGGAACGTTCTGAGTCCCCGACTGGCGCTCAAATACGACCTGTCAGCGAACCTTCAGGCCCGGGTGAGTTACTCACAGGGATACAGGGC
>CAYGOU010000190.1:0-6203 GCA_964351455.1 uncultured Porphyromonadaceae bacterium | reverse complement strand
ACATGGCCCGGAAAATTCTCCCGGATCATGAGGTCCCTCGAAGAAACAAACGAACCAGAGCCTGAACCTGATGCCACCTCTCCGGTATGAACAGCCGCCATCACGCACCATCGGGTAAAAACATCCGGAACCTGAAACTGAACTCTGATCACTCCGTCCGGCCCGCTCACCAGGTTTCCATCAAAGAAAGCCGTCTCTGCGAAATCCTTTCGGTAACCAATTCGAATCGATCAAGGGATTCGCGTTCGTCCGGAGATTCTGCCTGATCCTCCATTGTATCGCCAATACCTCCTCCTTTGTTCATGTCGGCCTCCTGAACAGACTCACTGCGGGCTTTCATGGTCCCCGTCTGAGCCATCATCATGACAGGTTCTCCATATCCCCGGTAGCCGATTGAACCGTAGCCAAACCAATTGAGGTCAAGCGGTATGAATCCGTACTGGGGCTGCCATGAAAGCTTGGGATCCCGAAGCGCATCTGCATAAATTGACTGGAATGAAACCGGATTCCAATACCTTCTGCCAGTATGGAGCGGCCTGGCCGGAACATTCCAATGATGTGCCTTTAGCAGATCCAGGGAAGCGTCGTAAACCACCAGTGCAACTGAGGCGTTTGCGACAGAACCTTTGGTGTTGACAAGCGTCAGATCCAGCGTCTGCAATTCGCCTGGTTTCACATCATGGATTTGTTCAAGCCCCTGAACACTGATCAGCGAATTCTCCCATGCCCTTTCAAGGTGCAGCTGTCTATGCTGCAAGCGTCCCTGATCTACCATCATAACCGATACCGATACCCCACCCTGCCATTCATCCCCTGATTGAAGAACGGTCCGGTTCAATCCCTTCTCTGTCCGGATCCACTGACGCGAGAGCACGCCTTTGATACCCCTTACTTCAGTGAGAGCATGCCCCTTGATGGGACTTAAAAACCCGATTTCCGTTTTTGGCTGATTAGCCCCCCCCTCCGGCTTTAAAATAAGCAGCCTATCGACAGCATCTTTTCTCACCCTTTTTGCTGCTACCAGATAGAGGTTTTTTATAAGCCGACCGGATGTTCTTCCATCGACCGCTTCAATCACAATCCTATACCAGCCACTTGAACCAATACTATTACCAGAAACGACAGCAAAACCTGCCGAATCCACCTCCAGCTTCAAGTCAACCAACCATTGCCTGACGTCCCTTGAAGACGGGTCATGTTCATTTCTGTATGAATAACCATCGGATAAGTCATACCACTCCTCTTTAGTGTACAAAAAGCGGTCAGGAACCGGCAAAAAGGGATCCCGCACGGAAAGGTCTGTTTCAAACAATTGCCCCAACCGCACTCTGACCGGCATTGAAATCGCCCTGCCATCGGGAGCTTTAAGGGCTACCGGGATAATCAGACTGTCAGTCATGACTAATTCTTCGGGGAGCGTTGTTTGAATGCTTGCCTCTCTTTTGCCGGCATACCACCTGAGCGTATGATAACGCGTTTCACCCAGGTCATCGGTGATCCGAAGGGTAACCGGGTAACTCTTTCCAACCGGATCTTCGCCAATGAAATCCTCATCGGGGAAGCTCCATGTCAGCCTGAATACTCCATCGCGACCTGTTTTTGTAGATATTCTTTCCAATTGGGACTTTTGCCTCCATCCGGCAGACTCTTCAATATCAGCCTCAACGACGGCTCCTGAAACTGGTTCGCCTGAGAGGGTAAAAACCCTTCCGGTGACCTGAATCGAATCACCCGGTTCGTACAGATTCATGTCTGAATCAACCGTAAAGAGAAAGGAGGGGCGCTGATACCGCTCAACCTGAACAGCATGCTGACCGAACCTGGATACCAGCCGGTAGCTTCCGGTCAGGCGATCACCCGGGATATGAAATTCGCCCGACAGAACCCCAAGCGAATCGGTTTGGAGAAGAATCCGGTCAATCACCTGGAATTTGGGATCCTGTAAAAGAATCTCGACCCGCTCTGATCGATGAACCGCAACAGAGTCGTTTTGGTAATCCAATAAAATCCCTCGGAAGAGGAGCCGTTGGCCAGGCTGGTAAATGCTGCGGTCGGTAAAAAGCATGAGGCGTACCTCGACCGCAGCTCTGTTGTCATCAAACCCGGGATAAAAGATCTCCTGAATGAAATAATCCTCCATCCCCTTCCTTTGTATCTGGAGCCGGTATGGTCTCGATGATTCCGTCCGGTCCCGGCCGGTTACCGGATCAATCCTCAGAGACCCGTCCCGTTCCTGGAAAACAGTTCTACCCTTTCGGTAATGAACCGGATTTGGTCCATCCCGGTACTCCTGCCTCCAAATGGTGGCGGAAATACCCGTAAGAGGCTTGCCGGTAACACGGTCGGTGAAAACAAACTCACGGCTTCCATTTCTGCTCTCGGCCTTTATCAGGTACATTCCGGTAACCTGAACGGGCATGCACCTGACCAGGGAAGCTTCACCCAAACGGTGAGCCTCGCGGTCTGAAGCCACCAAAAGGTAAAACCCTTCATCCACGGGATCCATCATCCAGTTAACCCTGTGTGGATTCAGATCACCATCATCTGGTAATCGCAACATCCATTTTTTCACTGGGGTCAGGGAAAGCAGGTGTCGGGTGAGGCTGTCGGGGGGAAGCTGTGCAAGCTGGTTATGGTAGACCAATCCATTGATCTTGTAAAGAAAAAGGTGCAGGTCATTGATGTTCCGGTATTCAATACTCACCGGGAAATTCCTGCCCGGAATCTGGTCGGGTTCTGCAGCCAGGATCAGGGTAGGCCTCTGAACCTCCTTCAGCATATTGCCACACGCCAGTCCCGCCCGGGTATTGAACCGCGATCCCATTGCAGCATAACGCTGAGCATCCAGCATATCCCTCTTATAAAGAAGGGTATCCGCATCATTAATGGTAAACCGGCGTGCTCTTTCAAGATGAAATACAGCCAGTTTTTCACTGACTCTTGCCGAAATGGTGTCTGTTTCAATCTCCTCCAGTAATTCGACCAGGGAGGATTTGTATGATGACTCTCTGGATATTGGCGGCATCATTTCAGATTCAAACCGGATCATTCTCAATGCGGGCTCAAGTCTTGCCGCCGGATCCTTGCGTTGTCCTGCCAGATTCCACCACCTTAGCAGGATCTCCCGGGATATCTCAAGGCGCCTGATTCGCTCCCGGGCGATCCCGAAATTGAAACCGGGATCATGAAAATCCAGGGCGCGCCTGGCAAGAAGGTCAAAGAGTGTTGGAAAAAACAGGGTGTCGGATTTTTCACCCTGCAATATCCCGATAAAAATGGAGGTGCTTTCAGATCCCAGTAGTGATTCTTCCTTCAGAGAATTCAGGTAATCAGTAGATATATGATCAAAGAAGTTTTCTGGTGACCACTTCATGATATCATGCTCATGAGGGTCACTGATCTCATCATTCTGCGAGACATTCCAGCGATACCTCATAAAAAAACTGGAGTAAAGCTCTGCCCTGTATGAGAGCAGCAAGGCTTGCATCAATGGTCGGTGATCCGGAATCAGCCCGTCAAGGTGCCGGATCGCAACAACCTCACCATCCTCATTCAATTGACGCATGTAACGGAGCTGGTACACCACCGCCCTGATCTCATGATCAAACCACTGTTTTGATTTAGCCAATGCCTGAAGGAGATTGACCTCATTCAGCGCTGAACGGTAAAGTGCAGCGTTCTCGAGTGAATCTATTTTTTGCCACCAGCCGACCGGGTCACGATCCTCATTTATCAGACTGATTCCTCTATCACCGTTCAAAAAAAGAAATCCTGGAACAATGACCAGGGTTACAAGGAGTGATTTCGTATTCATGATGCTATCAATGTGCAGGTGCCGTACCAAAGATAGCAATAGGCCGGCACCGCTGTAAATGGCGCCAAAAAAGTTCTATTATATTAACTTTGCTTTGCATTAACATCTTATCATGATAAAATCAATGACGGGATACGGAAAAGTATCCGAAACCTATAACCAACGTTTGATTACCGTCGAGATTAAAACGCTCAACAGCAAGCAGGCAGATCTCTACATCAAGACCCCTGCAGCCTATCGGGAGGTAGAGAATGAAATAAGGAGCTTTCTGATCGGCAATCTCGTCAGGGGAAAAATCGAGGCAAGCATCTGGTATGAGCATGCTTTGGCCGATAAAAGCCTGACCCTGAACAGGCAGGTAATTGTTGGATATCTTGAACAGCTAAGAATGTTGAAGGATGAAATACCATTGCCGGATATGGAAGCTCTGCTGCCGGCCATTCTCCGGCTCCCAGAGGTATTCTCGGTTCAGAAGCAGGAATTCGATCCGGCAGAGTGGGAACTCATCATGAGGCTTCTGCAAGATGCTGCACAAAAGGTGGATCAGTTCAGGATCCAGGAGGGGGAGGCCATGAAGCGTGATTTCAGGATCAGGATCGGGAACATAAAGCAACTCCTGAATGAGGTTGAACGATTTGAGGGTACTAGAAAGGAAAACCTGTTAAATCGTCTCGATCAGGCCATTCAGGATATTCGCCAGAAAACCGAGGTGGATCCCAACCGGTTTGAGCAGGAACTGATTTATTACATGGAGCGATTAGACATCACCGAAGAGAAGGTACGACTTCTCAACCACTGCGAGTATTTTATGGAGACCATGGATCAGGATCCCATGGCCGGACGAAAACTGGGATTCATAGCTCAGGAGATTGGACGAGAGATCAACACGATGGGATCAAAAGCGAACCATTCAGACATACAGCGCAATGTGGTGCTGATGAAGGATGAACTTGAGAAGATTAAAGAGCAGTCGTTTAACGTATTGTAAATGTTTGATTTTAAACTGATTATCCTATCTGCTCCCTCTGGCGCCGGAAAGACTACGGTGGCCAGGCACCTGCTTGCGTCAGCTCTGAACCTAGGATTTTCGGTATCAGCCTGCAGCAGGCCAAAACGTGAAAAGGAAGCTGATGGGGTTGATTATCATTTTTTGACTGCGGATCAATTCAGGAAAAAGATTGAAGAGGGTGCCTTTTTGGAGTGGGAGGAGGTATATCCCGACCATTTCTACGGTACACTTCGTGCTGAGGTTGACCGGCTTTCAGGATTGGGCCATCATGTACTTTTCGATGTGGATGTGAATGGGGGATTGAACATCAAAAAACACTATGGCAATCGGGCACTTTCGGTTTTCATCATGCCCCCCTCGCTTGAGGTGCTGCGTGAGAGACTAGAAAAAAGGTCAAGCGATTCACCCGAAAAGATTTGGATGAGACTTGAAAAGGCTCAAATTGAAATGAGCCAGGCAAATCTATTTGACAGGATCGTGGTGAACAAGGAACTCGAACAGACCCTTCATGATGCATTTCTCCTGGTTAAAAAATTCCTGGATGAGCAAGCTTAAAAAAACGGGGTTGTTTTTCGGATCCTTCAATCCGGTTCATATTGGGCATCTGATCATCGCCAATTACCTGGCGGAATTTGGGAATCTGGATCAGGTCTGGTTCATCGTTTCGCCACAGAACCCGCATAAAAATAAATCGACCCTACTGGCCGAAGAACACAGGCTCGAAATGGTTAGCAGGGCCATCTCAGATGATTCCAGGCTCAGGGCCTCAGATGTAGAGTTCAAAATGCCCAAACCATCCTATACCATCCATACCCTTCAATACCTGAGTAACAAGCATCCGGATTGTGAGTTCTTTCTGATCATGGGGGCGGATCAGCTCCCCTTGTTTCACAAATGGATGAACCCTGAACTGATCCTGGATCAATACCGTATCCTGGTATATCCAAGACCGGGTTCAGAAGATCATGAATTGCTAAAACATCCCGGAGTGATGGAAGTGAAAGCTCCATTGATGGAGATATCCTCAAGTTTTATTAGAAATGCAATTAAGGCGGGCAAGGATGTTCAGTATTTCCTTCACCCGGCAGTGTGGAATTACATCCGGGAGATGAATTTTTACCGATAGCGGTTTCAGTCTCTAATCCTGCTGAAGCGGAGACCCTTAAGGATCCAGTCTGGGAGGTGCTTACGGGGATCCCTTTTTCTCATATTTATGTAAACCCCTAACTTTTTCAGGAGCGGCAGCTTATGAGTTTCAACGAATTCGATCAGGGTTCCGTCAGGATCTTCAATATAGCTGAAATGCCCTGCCGCTTCTCCCATGTCAAAAGAATCATCGAGATGCTGCATGCTGTCAACGGTGAATTTGAAGCCATGGGA
>CAYGOU010000189.1:1275-6213 GCA_964351455.1 uncultured Porphyromonadaceae bacterium | reverse complement strand
GGATAGGGAAAGGGCTCAAAAAGGGTGACATAATTCTCGAAGATCACTCCCAGATCCTTCACCCGGGCCATCTTGAAAAACCGCCCGTCGCCGTTCGACAGTCCCGCTGTCCAGTTCAGCTCCTGTCCCGGTGGCCGCTGCTGCCTTCCGTAATGAAACTCGATCTTTCCGTCGGCGGAGAGGGTCACCGAAAACTTTATGTCGTAGTCGATGTTCAGGCTGGTGCGATGCGAAACATCCCATGAGATGACGGCGGTGCTGTCGGTGATCGCACTGCACACCATATCCTCGGGGGCCGTCATGCTGAGCAGCATGCCCAGCGGCACGATGCTCTTGCGCACTTTGAAGACCAGGTTCCAGTCGATCACATAGGGATACTGATAATATTCGGTGTCGAAGTGGATCGCTCCGTTGCGGTCGACGTAGATGTGGTCATACTCCTTGCCCCAGTACGGAAACAGAAAGGGCAGGTCAACCCGGCTGAACTGTTTGTTGACTCCCCGCTTCAGCAGGGTATCCTGGCGCACCGGGTTGTAGATCTTCATGAAGTTGCGCTCGTGGTAGTCGTGCACCAGCGACCAGGTGTATGGAGGCTGGCCTCCCGATGCGGCAAGCTGTAGCGAGAAGGGGTCTCCGGGCCGGGTGTTCAGGGTTTCGGGATGGTCAACATCCAGTTTGTTAAAATCGATGCTTCGTTCAACCGAAAGAACGGTCCATCCGTCGTTGACCACCTCCACGTTGCGGTCGGATGAAAGCACCTCATCGTAGCTACCGTCGGCCTTGTGGAGGTTCACCGAGAACTCCCACACCCTGCCTTCGGCGGCGTTCATCGGGTCGTTCTCTTCGATGATGAGAAAGAACTTTGCCTTTTGTTGCGGTGTCAGATGCACCATCAGGGGAGATATGTCGAGGGCGAATTCAAATTTCATGCTGTCGGCCGGGTTTAGCGGCGAGGGGTTCCTTAACGGGATATAGCCCCCCTGGTAGTTGAAATGGGGGAAGCTCATGAGCTGCTCGGGCTCTTTGGCCGAAGGATCCGTGGATATCCCCGCCAGCACCCTGAAACGATTCTTTGACTGGTGCGACATCACCACCCTGAGGGTGAGTGAGGGTACATACTCCTTCACCGGGGCGATGATGTGGGCAGATTTGTTCCAGATCCCCCCCTGGTGACCGTCGTATGCCACCAGGCGGTAGGGTACGTATATGAAGCCTCCGAGTCCGTAGCCCTTGCCCCAGCTGTTGACTGCCAGCAGGGCCCCCACCTCCCAGTCGCGCATGTCGATGATGCTGTCGTTGTTGTTGTCGAAGTCGTTGCGGAAGAGTCCGTCGTTGTTGATGTCGATCCTCACCGAGTCGTTGTAGCCGATGAAGGTCATGGCATGGCCCACATCATCGCCGAAATGGCGCATCACCGGCCAGTTGACGTTGGTGACCGGATCGAGCCAGCGGGCGCTCTCATCCATGCCTCCCGAGGCGATCTGAAAGCTGCCGACGCCGCCGCTTTCGGCTCCCTCTTCGAAGCGGTTGTACAGGAACTGCTTGAATATCAACAGATCTTCAGGAGTTCCGAGTGGCATCGACCAGTTGTCGGTCACCCGGTTGTTCATCGCCTTCAGGTAGCGGTCGTAGCCCGACATCCAGATGCCCGACTGTCCGTAGTAGGGGTAGTCGATGTAATTCGGACTCCCGGCGGCCTTGACGATCTCCCAGCTGTCGAAGTAGCTGACTCCAATTCCATAGCTGCCCTCGTTGAGGAAGCTGTATACAAAACCGGGGTTAAAGAGCCTGGCGGGGTCATCGGCCTTGGTGCCCCGAAGCCGGTTCAGCTCATAGGTGAGCACGTATCCGATGCTGCTGGCCTGGTTGCAGCTCCATCCCTCCTGGGCGAAAACATCCGGAAAGTATTCAAAATAGGCGTTGTTCCAGCGATCGGGCAGCGAAAGCGTTCCGTTTGCCGATTTCATCCTGTACTCGGCCGGAACGGGGTAGGCCGGAAAAACCTTGTCATCCTGAGCGTTGACTGTCAGCCCTCCCACCAACAAGCACGTCAAAACTAAAATCCACTTCATAATAGTCAAGCTTTTCAGGTCAAAAGTATACCAGATTTTAGCAATTTTGACGCCTGTGATGAAAAAGAGCGCATTAAGACTGCTGATGGTGACGGGATGGGTGCTCTGCAGCACCCTGCTGCTGCAGGCCCAGAAGGAGGGCGCAGTGTGGTATTTCGGTCAATATGCAGGACTCGATTTCAACCGCTACTACCCGAGTCCCCTCACCGACGGACAGATCAACACCCGCGAAGGGGTGGCCTCGATCAGCACCGAAGAGGGCGAACTGCTTTTCTACACCGACGGAACGACGATCTGGAACAAGAATCATCAGGTGATGATGGGAGGAGAGGGCCTGATGGGCAACACATCCTCAACACAGTCGTCGATCGTAGTGCCCAAGCCGGGCGATGCACTCAAGAAGAGCTATTACATATTTACGGTTGATAAGGTGGGTGAGAACGGCCTGCCGGGACAGGGGATCCACTACACCCTGGTGGATATGAGCAAAAACTTCGGACTGGGTGAGGTGGTGACCAAAAACACCCTGCTTTTTGAGCCGGCCACCGAAAAGATCACGGCGGTAAAGCACTTCGACAACGAGAGCTACTGGATCATCGGGCATGCCCTCAACAGCAACACCTTCAAGGTGTACCTGCTGAACCGGACCTCGGTGATACCGCAACCCGACCAGCACATAGGACTGTCACACGACGTAAACCTGAACGACCGCAACGACCGCGGTGCCGTAGGGTATATGAAATCATCCCCCAAGGGCGACTATCTGGCCGTGGCCCATGAGTCGAGGAAACTCTTTGAGCTCTTTCAGTTTGACAACCGTCTGGGAACGATTTCAAATCCCGTTACCCTGTACGCCGGCACTCCGGCCGAACCCCGGCGTGGCCTCTACGGTGCCTACGGACTGGAGTTCAGTCCCACCAGCAACTACTTCTACGGCTCAACCCGCCAGGGAGGGGGAGTGATCTACCGCTGGGACCTCACCGCCGGAAATGAAACCTCCATCCAGAATTCGATCGAGATCCTGCAGGAGAAGTTACCCAACTTCACCCTGTGCGGAGCCATGCAGATGGCCTTCAACGGCAAGATCTATGTTACCTTCAGCGGGGAATCCTACCTTGGAGTGATCAACGCACCCACCCAGGAGGAATGCAACTATCAGCAATACGGCACCAACCTGCTCGACAACGAAACCGGAAGCGGGGGACGGGCCTATTTCGGACTCCCCACCTTTCTTCCCGACTTCTTTCAGGATGCCCGCTTCTACTTTGAAAATACCTGCCAGTACGACAAGACCATATTTTATCTGTCAACCATCGCCCTGCTCGAGGTTCCGCCGAAATGGAATATTTACGACTCTGTCGGCACACAATTTATCGGTTCTGTGGAGGTGGACCTGGCCACTTGGACAGGCCAGTACACCTTTACCGAGGCGGGAACGTACATAGTTGAGCTGGAAATCAAGAAGGACGGAGAGATTCAGAAGCAGAAGCGTGAGCTGACCATTCACCCGATACCGAACACCAATTTTGGCGACACCACCATCATGTGCGGTGACCATGAAGCCATCCTCGATGCCGGATACGGGGCCTTCTATGAGTGGCGAGACAATCCCAATCTCTCGCTCACCCGCTACCGGTCGGTCAACCAGGAGCGATGGTACCATGTCAGGCTGATCCATTACAACGGATGCTGGGCGGTCGATTCGACCTATGTCGAAAAGAAGCCCCTGCCCCAGGCCACCTACGAGGTGGTCGCCGCCTCGTGCGGAAACGACAACGGACAGATCACCGTCAGGGTGCCCGACGATCCAGCGCTGTATGACTTCACCTGGGAAGACGACCCTGAATTCACCGGCTTTGTGCGCGGGGGACTGAAGGCCGGGATCTACCCGGTGGATGTGATCTCAAAAGAGACCGGGTGCAGCATCCGGCTCAACGTAGCCGTGAGCGAGATCGGCGCACCCGACGTGATTATTGAGGCCAGCGACGACCAGACTGTTTGTCCCGGTACCGAGATCACCCTCACCGCCGCGGGGGCCACCATCTACGAATGGCAGCACCTTCCCGGTCAGGATCTGAGCACCATCATGGTGGCCCCATGGGAAGATACCGAATACATCGTCAAAGGAACCACTACGGGAGCCGACGGAAAGCAGTGTTCAGGGTTTGCCACTCACAGCGTTGATGTGTTCACCTACACCATGCCCGACCTGGGAGGCAACAAGGAGGAGTGTGAGGGGGGCGAGATCCGTCTCGACGGCGGATCGGAGTTTGTGGTCTGGGAGTGGAGCACCGGAGATGAGGAGCGCGAAATTGTGCTGACCACCTTTGAGGATGAATGGCTGACCGATGTAAATGGATGCAGGCTGTCAGACTCCATACAGGTTGAATTCAAGCCGGTACCGGTGGTGGAGCTCGGAGAGGACCGCGCCATTTGCAAGGGAACCGAATTCGTGCTGGATGCCGGCGCAGCTGACAGGTACAGCTGGAACACCGGCGACACAGTGCGCTTTGTAAATGTTACGGAGACCAGCATTTACGAAGTGGAGGTCTCAACCCGTGGATGTTCGGCAAAGGACAAGATCCGCATCCAGGTGAACGACCCTGAGAAACTGGTGGTCGACTCGGTGATGAGCCGCGACCTCACCTGCTTTGGGCACAACGACGGAGAGATCCTGATCTATGCCCGGGGCGAGGGCACCTGGTATAAATATTCAGTTGACGATGGCGACACCTGGTTTGAGAACCAGGGACATTTTCAAAGCATGCCGGCAGGCAGCTACCGCATCGTCATCGAGGAGGATTCGGCCTGTGTGCGCGAGTATCCTGAGGAGGTGGTGATCGTTGAGCCCGATAGCATTGCATTG
>CAYGOU010000189.1:0-1265 GCA_964351455.1 uncultured Porphyromonadaceae bacterium | reverse complement strand
GCATTGACATACAAACAGATATCTCCGAGTTGCGATGTTTGCAACGACGGAGAGATCCTGCTCGATATTGCCGGAGGAACGGCGCCCTATGCGATTCTTTGGGCCAACATGCAAACCAGCCGGCGGCTGACCAATCTCCCCCTGGGTGAATATCCGGTATGGGTGACCGATGCGAAGGGATGCCGGTCGTACGCCATTCTGGAGCTTGAATTGGGACACATGACCTATTCGATTCCGAATGCCTTCACCCCCAACGGCGACGGCATCAATGAAACCTGGCTGATTGCGGTTTTGGACAACAAACCCGAGGCGCTGGTTCAGGTGTACGACCGCACCGGCCGGCTGCTGTTTGAATCGCAGGGACCATATACCGCCTGGGATGGCCGCGATCTGGAGGGAAATCCGCTGCCCATGGGAAGCTACTTCTACCTGATCCGCGTAAACCCCGGCGACCGCCCCGTAACCGGCACCGTAACGATCATAAGATGATTATTATCATTAGACATTAGACATTCAACATTAGACAAAATGACCCCCCGCCTGTTTGCCCTGCTTATCACTCTTTTTTGCCTTGGATCAGGGCCTGCGGCGGCACAAATCTCCCCCCTCTCCGACGCCTACCTCCTCAATCCCTTCCTGGTGAATCCGGCGGTGGCGGGTACCGAGCGCTATTCGCCACTGTCGTTCAATGTGCGGCAGCAGTGGATGGGCTGGGAGGGGGCGCCCTCGATGCAGGCCATCACCTGGCACAAGCGGATCCGGTCGACCGGCATGTTTTACACCCCGCAGGGGTTCCGCAACAAGGGAATCAACAGCATCGGCAAGGTGGGCATCGGAGGCGGATTCTTCAACTACGGATATGGAGCGGTGAACCACACCGGCATCCACCTCGACTATGCCTACCACATCGTGCTCGACCGGGGGAGGCTGGCACTCGGACTGGCGCCCCTGTTCTTTCAGTACCGGCTCAACAAAAGCGGATTTGTGCTGCCCGAGCCCAACATGATAGATCCGCTGCTCTCAGATCCCGATGAGACGCTCTTTTTTCTCGATGCAAACATCGGAATGCACTATTACAGCGAAAATTTTTACGCCGGACTCTCCGTGCTGCAGCTGCTAAGCTCCCGCGTGAAATTCGGCGACTACTCGTTCGACAAGCTCGATGACCGCGAGCTCAATCCCGACCTCTTCGCCACGGTGTGGGGATACGCCGGATACCGGTTTGAGCTATCGCGCGAGATCATTCTCGAACCTTCGCTATATTT
>CAYGOU010000188.1:0-6217 GCA_964351455.1 uncultured Porphyromonadaceae bacterium | reverse complement strand
TGAATCAGTTTACGGTTTACGGTTAAGACCTTAAACTTTTCCGTAAACTGTAATCCGTAAACTGTAAACCCAAATCCGTAAACTGTAAACTGCAATCCGTAAACCTGCTAGGACGCAAGTCCCAAGTCCGCCGCCACTTTCCTCATCCCGGCAATGGTTTCGGAGATCACGAATTCGAGGTCGCGCTCCATCATGGCGGTGCCCTTCTCGATCACCTGACGGTTGGCTCCGGCGGCAAATCCCTTCTGGTTCCACTTCTTGGTGACCGACCGCACCTCAAGATCCCCGATCGACCGGGAAGGCCGCACCAAAACCGCCGCAGTGATCAGCCCTGTGAGTTCGTCAATCGTAAAGAGCACCTTCTCCATCGGATGCACCGGCTCAACATCGCTGCAGATGCCCCAGCCGTGGCTCACCACCGCATGGATGTAATCCCCGGGCCAGCCCTCTTCTTCCAATATCCTGCGGGTCACCGTACAATGCTGCTCTGGATATTGCTCGTAATCAAGGTCGTGGATCAGTCCTATCACCCCCCACTTCTCTTCATCCTCACCGTACAGCAGGGCAAAATGGCGCATCACCGCCTCAACGGCCAGTGCATGCCTGATCAGGCTCTCATTCTGATTGTATCGCTTCAGCAGGGCAAGGGCATCTTCACGGGTCGGTATCATGGTCTCTTCTCTTTACGGTTTTACTGTGTCAAATTATATCTTTAAGCTGAGAATTCAATTGCAAAAGGCATAACTCCATCATAAACCCCGGCACAATCCCATGCAGAACCCCACACAATCCGCCCGTCGCCTGAAGATGGTGGTCCTTGACGGATACACACTCAATCCCGGCGACATCAGCTGGGATCCTCTCAGAACCTTCGGGGAGCTCACCCTCTTTGACCGCACGGCGCCTCATGAGGTGACCCAACGGGCAGCGGGCTTCGAGGTGGTTTTTACAAACAAAACGCCCATTACCGGTGAAACCATCCGCTCCCTCACCGGTCTCAGATACATCGGCGTGCTGGCCACTGGGTACAACGTGGTCGACGTGCGGGCCACCGGTGAGGCGGGCATCGTGGTCACCAACATCCCGGCATACGGGACCATGGCCGTTGCCCAGATGGTCTTCGCACACCTGCTCGAAATCTGCCATCATGTTGCCGCTCACCACCAGGCGGTGGTGAGTGGTCAGTGGACCCGCAGCGGCGATTACTGCTTCTGGAACCACCCCCTCATCGAACTCGACGGAAAAACCCTGGGCATCATCGGAATGGGGCGCATCGGACGAGCGGTGGCGCGCATCGCACGCAGCTTCGGAATGCGGGTGCTGGCCCATGATCCCATGAATCAAAGCGAACCCGAGACCGACAGGCTAAGCTATGTTTCTCTGGATGATCTGCTTGCGGGTGCCGACGTGATCACCCTCCACTGTCCGCTTACCCCCGACACCCTCGGCCTCATCAACAACCTGTCGATCGACCGGATGAAGGATGGGGTCATCCTGATCAACACCTCACGCGGTGCCCTCATCGTCGAAGATGACCTTGACGCCGCCCTGAGGTCGGGCAAGATCGCGGCAGCAGGACTCGACGTGCTCTCCGCCGAGCCCCCGCCGGCCGATCATCCGCTCTTCAGTACTCCAAACTGCCTCATCACGCCCCACATCGCCTGGGCCCCTACCGCCTCGAGGTTGCGTCTCATGCAACTCGCAGCCGAAAACCTGCGGGCCTTTCTCGACGGAAATCCTGTTAATGTTGTTAATTCCTGATCCCCCCGATGAAGATCCTCGTTGTCTCCGATTCATTCAAGGGCACATTGAGTTCGTCAGAAATCGGAAGTATGGTTCAGGAGATCCTGCAGCCACAGCATCAGGTCGATTACCTGGCGGTATCCGACGGGGGCGAGGGTTTTATTGAGGCCATGCAGGAGGAAAATCGCGGCGAGCTTCGCACCCTCAATTGCAACGACCCGCTCGGACGAACCATCCTGGCCGGATACCTGATGATCGACCGGGAGAGAGCGGTGGTGGAGTCTGCGAAGGTGTGCGGACTCGGACTGCTGGCCCGTCGCGAGCTGAATCCGATGCTGACCGGCACCTTCGGACTCGGACAGATGATTATTGATGCAGTGGCCACGGGGGCGCGAATGCTTTACGTCGGACTCGGCGGGAGCGCCACCAACGACGGAGGAGCGGGCATGCTCAGGGCGCTGGGGGTGCGGTTCTATGATTCTAATGGCCTTGAACTGCATGACGAGGGGGGCCAAATCCTGGAGCGGATTCACCATATTGATGATTCAGCGCTGCCTGCCGTGTTAACCCGGGTTAAAATCTGCGCCGTTTGCGACGTCGACAACCCCCTGCTGGGCAGCAGGGGTGCCACCATGGTCTATGGGTCGCAGAAAGGCGCCTCTGCCGGGATGCTGAAGCAACTGGAACAGGGAATGCGAAACTTTGTTTCGGTGGCAGAAAAGGGAGGCAAAACCACCCACCATCTGCCGGGTTCAGGAGCCGCGGGTGGACTTGGATTTGCATTCAGACACTTTTTAAACGCTGAAATCGTGCCGGGTATAGAGGTCCTGATCCGGGAAAAAAAACTCAACGAAAAACTGCATGATTACGACCTGATCATCACCGGAGAGGGCAAACTCGATATGCAGACCCGCTCCGGAAAAGTCCCGATGGGCATTCTCAAGCTGGGACAGCAATGTGGCAAACCGGTCATCTGCCTCTGCGGAGTCAATGAACTCCCCCACAACCCCGGATTCTCAGCCATCCACGCCGTGGTTCCCCGCTACGCCACGCTTGATGAATCCATCAGCAATCCCCGTCTGACCCTCCTAACCCTCCTAAATAGTGTCAATTTTTAACCGAGTAGCAGCAGATCTGGATTCGGATGAACAGTATGATGTGGTTAAGTAATGGGTCACCTGATAACCATGATCCATGGATTATCAGTATCCTCAGCATCCGGCACGGTTTTTCTCAGCCAGGCTGCCCGATCGGGGTACTTAGGTTCCATCTTCTCCCACTCTGTATCCCCGGCTTTCGTGCCCCAGAAGTTATTGAAATAAGAGAGCTTCAGGTCATCACTATGATACGCCCCGTCAGAAGTAACCCCCATCGGATAAAAGTTGATCCCTTTATCCAGGTCATTGATAAAGATTGGATTTGACCAGGTTTTCGTTATCAGATTAAAATAGCCCGTATTAAATTGAAAATTCCCCTGAAGGGATAGTAGTAATGAGGTCTGAAATATACCTATCTGGCCGACTATCACTTTATCCTCGCCTGTTAATCCGAATGATTCGTGGAGGGGTTTGCTGTAATACCTGAATTCAATCCAGGGTTCCACTTTCTCGTTGAAAATCCGGTAACAGAAATCCCCGTCAGGACCGGTTCTGAAAAAGAGCAGCGTATCGCCATAATGGGCAAACGAACAAAGGTCAAAGGGACTGTCTGCTAATGGTTCTCTTTTTACGATATCTTTTCTGTTAAACAGGATGTTGGTTTTCTCAAAAGTTACCGGATCTCGCACAACCAGATCTTCGCCACCGTGCTTCTGGAGTATTTCATAATTGTAGGCACAGATATAAGAATTTTCCTTATATGTGCTTAGGCTTCTGGGAACCGGATCACAATGGATCACATCCTTGAGCTCACCATCCGGGGTGAACCTCAGTATTTTGCCACTCCATCTGTCAAATAGATGAATCTCCTGGATGTGTTGGAAAATAAAGGCGGCACTCAATCCATGGTACTCTTCCGGGCCTTTTCCTAAGCTGCCAAGCTGACAAATAAAGCGCCCATCTCTGGCAAACAAATAGACTTGGCCGGTTTTCTTTTCAAACAGTACGATCCGATCGGTGCCAATCGCTGCAATGCCCATCAACGTGAAGTAACTTCCCGGTTTGGCTTCAGGACGGATATACTCAAATTCATTAACAAATGAAGAGAGGAGCACCGGTGTTTCTTTCAGGGTCATGACCTCTTTGAAGTCAATGATCTCTACGGGATCCAAATTCTTTGGCCCGTTTGAGCATGACCAGAGAAGGGCCGGCATAAGCAGCAGGAAAAAGTTTTTCATGGTTTGAAGTTGGTTTGTTAAACTTTATCACCCGGACCTCAGGATTGTTTGCCGATGACATCAGCCCTTCCGCAATATCTTCTCCATCTTTCGGCCTTTCGCCAGCTCATCCACCAGCTTGTCAAGGTATCTTACCTTTTGTGTTAATGGATGCCCGATCTCCTCAACCCGGTATCCGCAGATCAATCCGGTAATGAGATTGGCATTGGGATTCAGGGTGGCCTGATCAAAGAAACTTTCAAAGGTCACCTGCTGATCGATGAGCGTTTGCAGCCTTGTCTCATTGAAACCGGTGAGCCATTCGATCACCTGGTGCAACTCCTCCCGGGTCCGCCCCTTTTTCTCCACCTTGACCACATAATGCGGGTACACCGAGGCGAAAGTCATCCGCGCGATGCGGCTGTTATGGTCGTCTGTGGTTTTCATCATATTTGCGACTTTAAAACTATCAAAATACAACAGGAATTAAACCTGAGAGAATTTGGATATTCCCGTAAAACAAACTTATACTATCTTTGATACTATCATTTGATACTATATTGTTCTCTCGTCATGAAGCCTCCCTATAAAATTACAGGAAAGATTCTGAAACTGGTTGCATCCATTTCAGAAAGAATCGGAGAGGTCAATGCCGTGCATCTGCATAAACCACCGACTGAGCTTAGAAAAAAGAACAGAATCAGGTCGATTCACGCTTCTCTTGAAATTGAGGGGAATACCTTAAGTTTTGAGCAAATCACGGCCATCCTTGAAAACCGACGCGTGATCGGTCCGGAAAAGGATATTCTGGAGGTGAAGAATGCCGCAGCTGTTTACGATGATCTCGACAAGCTGAATCCATACAGTTACGACTCATTTTGTGAAGCTCACAGACTCTTGATGAAAGGACTTATTGACTCAGCAGGCAGACTTCGGGGAAAATCTGTTGGGATCGTTAAGGGTTCTGAGTTAGCTCACATTGCACCACCGAGTGAAATGCTCAAACCTCTTTTAAATGACCTTTTCCATTATCTAAAAAACGATGATGACCTGTTGCTGATCAAGAGTTGTGTCTTTCATTATGAAATCGAGTTCATTCATCCATTTCTTGACGGAAACGGAAGAATGGGCAGATTGTGGCAGACCCTAATACTTAAGGAGGCTTACCCCGTTTTTGAGTTTTTGCCTGTTGAAACCTTAATAAAAGAGCGTCAGGATGAATATTATGAATCACTGGGAGAATCCGACAGAAAAGGTGAGTCGACCCAGTTTATTGAATTTATGCTTGAAATAATTCTTGCCTCCCTGGATGAACTGCTTAATATTCAGAATGTAAATCTATCAAACCTCGACAGGTTAAACCTTTTCAGATCCATTATCAAAACCGCCTATTTTACCCGTAAGGTGTATCTCAGAAACTTCAGAGAATTATCGCCGGCAACCGGAAGCCGGGACCTGAAATTTGGCGTAGAAAACGGATTGATTGAGAAATTCGGGGATAAAAGCACAACCCATTACAGGTACAAATGATACCTGCCAGAAGAACCAATCCGGTTAAAACATATTGGCTATTTCCTGACCCGGTAGGCGATCAGCTTATCCCCGTGACGCACATAGAGCCGGCCGTCGTGAATCACCGGATGCGACCAGTGGGGACCGCTGCCGTCGGTTACTCTGAATGACGAGACGATGTCGAGCCGGGTCGGGTCTGGCCTGACCAGGACCACCTCTCCCCTCTTTTCATCATACAGGTATAACATTGAATCGGCTGCAATGATCGATCCTTTGTTATTCATGGGGGCCTCCCACCGGTCACTGCCGGTCTCCCAGTCGATGCAGGCCCAGTTGCCATTGCCGTTGTTTATCCAGTTTGATCCGTACAGGTATCCATCGATCAGCACGTTGCCACCAAAATGGGTGTCGAGCAAGATGTTGGTCCATTTCAGGGTGATCCCGGTGCCTGCTTCGTTGAGCGCGAACATGGCCGAGGGATGGTTGTATCCCTTGGTGACGAAAATCTCTCCATTGTGGTATATCGGCGTGTTGCAGTTGGTCACCTTTAAATAAGGATTCTCAACCGGTCCCTTCAACGCCAGATAATCAAACTCCCAAAGAATGTTGCCATTGGCCGGATCAACCCCGAAAAGAATATTACCCATC
>CAYGOU010000187.1:0-6226 GCA_964351455.1 uncultured Porphyromonadaceae bacterium | reverse complement strand
GCATTAGTATATAAATGAGTGGATTTTTCATCTTTCAAGGATCTGTAAAGGTTTGACAATGGCCGAACCTCCTGCAATTACTCTGATATAATAGGTGCCTGGAACCAAAAAGTGAATTGGGACCTCAAGCACCCCTTCGCTCATTTCTCCGAGCTTGTAAGCGGCGGTAAACACTTGCCCGATACTTCCTATGATTTCAACGATTACCTCCCCCATCATGACCTGACCAAAACCACCAATATAGACCTTCTCTCTTGCCGGATTGGGAAAAATCAGGAGGCTTTTGTGGAGCGGGATCCCTCCAGTTCCCAGACAGGGATCCACGATTATTCTCACAAAGTTTCTGACAATACAGCCTGTTTCGTCGGTGACAGTCAGCATGTAAGTCGTAGATTCTAAGGCACTTGTCATGGGATTTGGTGAGGTGGGGTCGTCAAGGTAATTGGGTGGCGACCACGTATATAGAAGGGTGCCGGTTCCGCCATTGGCAGTAGGGCTACCTCCAAGTTGGATGGGATGTCCGGGACAAACGGTGGTGTCATTGCCTGCAATGCAGGTTAATTCGGGAGGCTGGCTGACAGGCAGTTGAAAGACCCGCTGAGCATTGACTTGCATCACAAAAGCCAGCATTAAAATGATTATGGTATGTTTTCTCATATCTTTGATCCGTATTGCAGGCCAAAGGTAAAAACCGGATCCTTGGGCAACAATTTTAGTTATGAACCCCCGGGATCATTTATGCACATGGGGCGTTCAATTTAAGAATCCGGAAATCTAAAATTAAGTCTTACAGGCTGTTAAAGAGGGTGTTAAATTGTTGTTAATCCGTTATGTCTCAAAAAAATCTCTTCTGGTTCCGGCGCGATCTGAGACTTCATGACAACTGGGGGTTGAAGGAGGCCTTGAAGGCGGGTAAGCCGGTTCATTGCTTGTTCATTTACGATTCCTCCATCCTTGAAGACCTCTCCAACGACGACCTGCGCGTTGGTTTTATTGATCAGGAGATTAAACGGCTTTCGGATGAACTTAAGAACCTGGGGTCTGGTTTGTCTGTCTGGTACGGCACTCCGGTTGAAGTTTTCAGAAAGGTGGTATCTGTTCACAAGGTCGAAACCCTGTTTCTGAACCTGGATTACGAACCATATGCGCTTGAAAGAGACCGCAGCGTGGAGCGCTTTCTACTGAGCGTGGGGATCTCAATGAAGGCCTTTGATGACCAGGTTATCATGTCCCCGGCGAGTGTTGTTAAAACCGATGGTTTACCCTACACGATTTTTACCCCATATAGCAAAAGGTGGATCGAAAAGTTCGAACAGGAGAATTTGGCTGACCATAACGCTGAAAAACTCTGGCATTGTTTTGACAAGGAGGGCCCCTGGAACTACATTTCCATTATTGATTATGGCTTCAAGATACAAACCCGTCTGTTCCCTGACCGGGTTCCGGATTGGACCAGGTTGAAGGAGTATCACCAGAACCGCGACTATCCCGCAAGGGATGGTACAAGCCGTCTGGGCATCCATCTCAGATTTGGAACCATCTCGGTACGAGATCTGGTCAGAGAAGCAGCTCATCAAAACAGGGTTTTTCTCAACGAATTGATATGGAGGGAGTTTTACCAAATGATTCTCTTTCATTTCCCCCATGTAGTGACCAGGTCATTCAGACCTCAGTATGACCGGATCAAGTGGCTCAATGATAATGACCATTTCCAGGCATGGTGCCTGGGAATGACTGGTTATCCCCTGGTGGATGCGGGAATGAGAGAGCTGAACCAATCGGGCTATATGCATAACCGGATCAGAATGGTTACGGCAAGCTTTCTAACCAAGCATCTTCTGATCGACTGGCGGTGGGGAGAGGCTTATTTTGCCTCAAAACTCCTTGATTATGACCTGGCTGCAAACAATGGAGGATGGCAGTGGGCGGCCGGAACCGGTTGTGATGCAGCTCCATATTTCAGGGTATTCAATCCCGACCTTCAACAGAAAAGGTTTGACCCCCAAAAGGCGTATATTGCCCGATGGGCTCCGGAGTATCTATCCGGGAATTCCTATCCGCTTCCCATTGTTGATCATGCGTTTGCCAGAAACCGAGCATTGCGGGTATATAAGGAGGCTCTGCAGAATTGATTGAATTATCGCTATGCATAAGAAACAGATTAATACCGACGATGGTCTATTCCTTCCGCTTATGGAGGAGTTCTACACATTGCAGGGTGAAGGATTTCATGCTGGAAAGGCTGCATATTTCATAAGACTGGGTGGCTGTGATATTGGATGTTCATGGTGCGACATCAAAAGATCATGGGACAAAGAGCTGTATCCACCCGTGTCAATTGATCCACTGATAGCCAGAATAGAGGTGTCACCCGCCAAGGCGGTTGTGATTACAGGGGGGGAGCCATCAATGTATAACCTCGATCCCCTGACAAGAAGGCTTAAAGTGAGGGGAATCGAAACTTTCCTTGAAACCTCGGGATCTCACCCTTTGACAGGAGTCTGGGATTGGATATGCCTTTCTCCGAAACAGCATGCACAATGCCGGGGAGAATATCATCACTCAGCCAATGAGCTAAAAGTGATCATTGAGGTTGAGCGCGACCTCATATGGGCGGAAACGCATGCCAGAATGGTTAACCGGAATTGTCTGCTTTTCCTTCAACCTGAATGGAGCAGGAGGCATACCATCACCCCAATTCTGGTTGATTATATCATGGAGCATCCCCAATGGAGGATGTCAATTCAATCTCACAAATTTATTGGTATTCCCTGATCATCCATGAACACAAACAAATCGATGAAACTCTACCTCAAGGTTGGTTTCCTGGTTGCTTGGCTGATTATTTTAAATGCTTCTGCAGGACTCCAGGCTCAGCAACGAACCCAGGATAGACGATTTGAACGTGGCATGACAGAGGTGCGGGAATTGTTGAACCGCTACAATTATTCGCAGGCGGCCTCATCCCTGGAAATAATAACCAGGCGATACCCTCAGGAAGTTGCCCCGTGGTTGTTGTTTGTTCGACTGGCCAGGGAGTCGGGGAATGATACCTTACTTGAACAATCCCTCTGCAAGGTTATTTCGATGGACTCAGCGGGATATCCCGAGCTTATTCTGGAATTATCAGGATATCGCTTCAGCCAAGGTAGTTACCGCGAATCGAAGAGGCTTTTTGATAGCTATCGTGAATTGGCCCGATCAGATAGCATGTCAGGCCGGCTGGCCAATTATCTCGCCCATTCGATTCCCTTTGCACTTGATCAGATGAATAGGGCCGATACGTCCAAAACTATTCAATCCGGTTTTCCTGATCATATCAACACGATTCATGATGAGTACTTTCCGAGCATAACCATTGATGGACAAACGCTGGTTTTTACCAGACAAATTAAAGGGGAAAAAGAAGGAATAAGAGAGGAGTTATGGGTTTCGCAAAAAAAGGATTCAGACTGGACATTGCCGGAGAAGCTACCTTACCCAATTAATCAGGGCTTGCGAAACGGGACCCAGACCTTGCGATACGACGGACGGCTGATGATCTTTACATCTTGCAGCCGCCCGGATTCAAAGGGGGGATGTGACCTCTATGTTTCTCATAAAAAAGGAGATATCTGGGATGAGCCAGTCAACCTGGGTTATCCGGTAAATACCCGATATTGGGAATCAACCCCGGCTTTGAGTCCTGACGGTCGGATCCTGGTGTTTTCATCAAACCGACCAGGAGGGCAGGGTGGGGCTGACCTTTGGATTTCAAAGCGGAGCGAAAGTGGCTCATGGACCGAGCCCGTCAATGCCGGACCGGAGGTCAATACTCCTGGTGATGAGCTGGCTCCCATGGTTTCAATGGAGGGCAAAAGTCTGTTTTTTGTGTCAGATGGACACCCGGGGATGGGTCAACTGGATCTTTTTGTTGCTGATTATAAGGGTGGGCTAGTTTCTGGTCCGGTTATCAATCTGGGATTTCCTGTAAATACCCACTTTAACGAATTTGGACTGGCTTTGCTTCCGGGGACCGACGGTGCGGTTATATCATCTGACCGGAGTCAGGTAGGAGGCCGGGACCTGTTTATAATTACCATGCCGTCTGACCATCGGTTGCCTGTGCTTCGCATCATTCGTGGATCGGTCAGGGATGCGATCAGCGGCAAGCCTTTGGCTGCCTCAGTAGATCTCATCGCTGAAAATGGAAACTGGAAATCTACTATCGACTCAGATCCTTTTAACGGGAGTTTTATGGCCGGTGTTCCAATGGATGATCATGCGCTTTTGGCAATCAGTAAACCGGGATACCTGTTCTATTCATCATTTCTGGTAAAAGGCTCGGGGCTTCAAGATCTCTCCGGCATTGAGATTGAGCTGGAACCTTTCAGACCAGGTTTGGTTAAAGTTCTGCGGAATATCTTTTTTGACTATGATTCAGATGTCATTCTGCCCGCCTCTATCCCTGAACTTGAGCAGGTTCTGAACCTGATGGTGCAAAATCCTGAGATCCGAATTGAAATCTCCGGTCATACCGACTCAAGAGGCTCCGATGAGTATAATCTGGATTTGAGTTTGAGGAGGGCGGAGGCTGTCAGGGATTACCTGATAAGCCGCGGGATTCAAAAAGAGAGATTACAGACTGACGGTAAGGGAGCAAGCAAGCCTTTGACCGATGGCAATGACGAGGAGTCTTTGGCTTTAAACCGAAGGACCGAGCTCAGAGTCCTTTAGAAAACGACTTACTTGTCAAGAAACCGGGTTAAGGTTTGAATCAGCTCATCAAGACGTATTGGTTTGGCAAGATAAGCATCACATCCTGCATCTTCGATTCTACGGGTATCAAACTCATCCGTGAAAGTGGTTTGTGCGATAATAGGAATATCTGGCCTTATGCTTTTAATGGTCTCAGTAGCTTTAAATCCATCCAGGTTGGGGAGTCTTAGATCCATCAATATTAATTCAATATCTGGTTCCTGTTGAACCTTCCTGATGGCTTCATATCCATCAGATGCCCACAAAAGATTAGCCCCCGTTTTCGAAAGAGCTGCCTTCAGAAAGAGCAGGTTGGTATGAACATCTTCGACAATCAGAATCTTTCTGTCATGCCAGTCTGGTAATGTCAGGCTTAAGGGAGATTTATTATTCAGTTCCATAAATCATCGGGCTAGTTCCAGAACGGCCTGGAGTTCAGACATTTTGAAGGGTTTGGCCAGATATCCGTTGAGGCCATGGCTGAGAAGATTATCCATTTCATCTCTCATAGCATTGGCAGTCATAGCCACAATAGGAATCTGGGGGTAATGCATTTCAGAAGCGATCTCACGGATTTTAGCAGTGGCCTCCATGCCGTTCATCTCCGGCATTTGTATATCCATTAGGATCAGGTCATAGGATCCCCTTGCATATAGGTTTACAGCCTCTAAGCCATCCTGGGCGATATCCACAGTATGCCCAAGTTTAGTTAGATTATAAAGGGCAACCCTTTGGTTGATCGGATTATCCTCAGCAAGAAGAATTTTCAAGGGAGGGAGTGTATTAGGGGTTTCAGACAGGTCTTGATTGGGTAAAATAATCTCCTCGCTCGACTGATTGTAAACGATAGTAAACCAGAAAGTTGAGCCTTTATCGGTTTCGCTCTCAACGCCGATTTCCCCTTTCATCAGTTCAATAAGACGCTTGCTGATCGATAGTCCGAGTCCGGTTCCTCCAAATTTCCTGGATGTTGAGGCGTCGGTTTGCGAAAACTCTCTGAAAAGCTTTTTTTTGCCCTCCTCAGATATTCCGATACCAGTATCTATTACTTTGAAGAGAAGCTTTGTAATCGACGGGGTGCGTTCAATCATTTGAATCGATAGTGAAACGCTTCCTTTTTCTGTGAATTTGAGTGCGTTGTTGATCAGGTTGATCAGTACCTGCTTCGTACGAAGAGGATCGCCACTGACAAAGGTTGGCACATCTTCTCCAATCTCCGCCTTTAGGGTCAGGCCCTTTTGCCTGGCCTGAAAATCAAGCAACTTGATAGTTTCATCAATTTTCTCACGGATGTTGAAATCGATTGTCTCGAGGGTTATCCTCCCAGCTTCAATCTTTGAGAAATCAAGAATATCGTTGATGATTCCCAGGAGGTTATCTCCAGAAAGCCGGATGATTTTAACAAACTCATGCTGTTCGTCGTTCAGGGCGGTTTGCTGCAGTATGTCGGTCATGCCAATGATCCCATTCATAGGTGTGCGGATCTCAT
>CAYGOU010000186.1:5461-6252 GCA_964351455.1 uncultured Porphyromonadaceae bacterium | reverse complement strand
AGATGCAGGAGATCAACACGCAGCGCGACGCAGAGGTCAAGAAGATATTGAACAAGGATCAGGTCAAGAAGTTCGACGACTACCAGAAAAAACTGGCTGAGCAACGTGCGCAGCGACAGGGTGGTCGCGGTGGTGACCGCTAGTTCAGAAGATCCTGACTGAGGTTCTGATCGTTTTTCCCCTTCCCTGGATTCTTACCTGATAGAATCCGGGGGAGGGGATTTTGTATTTGGGGATGGGATACAGGCTTTGATCTGGCTCAGCGGAACCTGTAAAATCCCATGTGTAGCGGTTTAAGCCCTCAACCCCCGGGATCTCATCCTGGTGTAAATTATCCCCGGCCTGTTTCTCAATGGTAATCCTCACCGTTCCCTCTTCGGGCTGATACCAATAGATTTGAACGGGTATCCGGGTTTGTAGATGGTACGAACCCTGAAAATCACCACGCTCGGGAATCCGGCCGGGTTCAGTGCCAAGGAAGGCCATGTCGCGTCGGTCTGATTCCCTGAAATAATTCCTTATGGGTTCTGCATAGCAGTGAAAAAGGCTCATGCCGTGTGTTGCCGCAATCAGAAATCTCTCCTTCCCCGCCCAAACAAGTTTCTGAACGGAGGAGCCTGGCAGCGACCAGCTGATAGCCGTCCAATGACTGCCTGCGTCTGGCGACAGGTATACCCCGCGGTCGGTGGCCAGAAAAACCAAATCCCTGATTTCAGGGTCTTCAAGAATGTGATTTACCGGCTCGCCTGGGAGGCCTGAGCCGATCGCTGTCCAATCTTTACCAAGATTTT
>CAYGOU010000186.1:0-5451 GCA_964351455.1 uncultured Porphyromonadaceae bacterium | reverse complement strand
GATTTTCAGAACGGTAAACATAACTGTTGTGATCATCGTCGTCCATTCCCTTCAGGGTCACATAAACCCGTGAAGACTTGTGCCTCGATGGCTGAATGGAGCTCACCTTTTTTACCGGCAGTCCTTCTGAAATTTCGATCCATTTGGCTCCGTCGTCTCTTGAAACCCAAACCGCACCCTTCTCCGTACCTGCGAACAACAGTCCTGCCTCCAGCGGTGATTCGGCAACAACGGTCATGGCCCTGCTTTTTCTCAGTGTGTCGTCTGAAAAGGTAAGGTCGTGACTCACCCTGATCCAGTCATCTCCCGAGTTGACACTTTTGTACACCTTGTTGGCACCGTAATAAAGCGTTGCAGGCTGGGTTACCGAGCGAAAGAACGGGGTGAACCAGTGGTTTCGCAGGGGCTGCTCATCGGCATCGGGCTTGGGCCTGAGCGCAGTAGTTTCGCCCGTTTTCATGTTTTTCCGGTTGAGGTAGCCGTTCTGTGTTTCGTACAAGATGACATCCTCATTCTCTGGATCGGGCAGGGTGGTGAAGCCGTCGCCTCCCGACCAGGGGTCGAGCCATACATGACTCCAGGATGGAGGCTGCTCCTGTTCTGCTTCCAGAGTGAATCCGCCATAGATTGACGAATTGTCCTGGGTGCCCCCATAGGCCATGGTCAGCCCCTGACGATCTGCGATGGTCAGATCGTAGAACTCAGCAACAGGAACGGTATTGCAGTGTATCCAGTCAGTCCCCCCGTTAAGGGTAAGGTACACCCCTCCGTCGTTTCCCAGGATCCAGCGATCGGGCTGCTGGGGATCGATGTATAGGTCGTGCTGGTCAAGATGAAGGGTCGTGGCGGCACTTGGCTCAAGGTGGTGTATCTTTCCCGCCAACCGCTGAAATGTGCGGCCCCCGTCGTCAGAACGGAGCAGATGGACCCCTGTTATGAATACAACATTCTGGTTGGTCGGTGAAATCACCACATCCCCGAAGGCCCATCCGAACCCTGAATAATTGTCGATGGGTTCATGGTGGGTTTTGGTCCAGCTTTCTCCATGATCATTTGAACGGTAAAGCTCCGCTCCGATGATTTCCCCTGCCGCATTGAGGTTCCTGTTGTCCATCACCAGGTAAAGCACTTCAGGGTGCGACTGACCAACGGCAATACCCATTCTTCCTGTGCCGTCACCGGAGGGGAGTCCCTGGTCAATCCGCGACCAGGTTACCCCCAGGTCGGACGACCGGTAAAGTCCTGATTCTTTTCCAGCCGGTATTTGCCAGGCTGTGGCGTAAAGCATTTTGTGCACCGGATTCCAGGCAACGTCGCTGATGCCAACAGAGTCAGAGATGTGGAGTGATCTCTCCCAGATTTCTCCCCCGTTATGTGTTATATAGAGTCCCCGCTGCGCATTCGACGACCAGAAGTGACCCAGTGCCGCCACAAAAACCAGATTCGGGTCTGATGGATCGATAACCACCCGGCCGATGTGATGGGTCTCCTCCAATCCCAGGTGAACCCACGTTGCACCTGCATCGCCTGACCTGTACATTCCGGTTCCGGGGTAGCAATATCCCTGGCTCGCCCTCAGGTTCTCGCCCGTTCCGAGATAGACTATATCCGGATGGGATTGTGAAACCGCCACATCACCAATGCTGTAGCTTGGGTCGCTGAAGATCAGCTCCCAGCTGAAGCCCTGATTGCTGCTTTTCCACAATCCTCCGCTTCCGAAACCGGCATAGATCACTTCGGGCTGATTCAGGGGAGCATCCACCGTCTCAACCCGGCCTCCCTGGAAAGAGGGACCGGCACTTACCCATTCAATCTGGCTGAACAGCGATTGTCGCTCCATCTCATGATGGCGCTTCCACGATTCAAGAAGGCTTTGCCCGGCAAGGTTCCCCTGTGTGAAACTGCCTGTCAGCCAAACAATGAGCAAAATAATGGTCCGGTTCATCATACATTATCTGAAAATAAAACCATCTTTCAGCGGATCCTCCGGGTCGATCCAGAATTCATGACGCCCCGTAAACGAGGCACTGCCTGAGACTTCCGGAATTACAGCGGCATGAGGTCCATAGGTGGTGGTTTCAGCCACTTTCACCGTCATGGTGGTTCCAAGGATGCTCTCGATGGTCAGCTCTTCTCCCTCCCTGAACTCTCCTCTCAGGTGATGCAATGCCGCCCGTGCCGACACCCCTGAACCGGTTGGCGATCGGTCAACCTCTCCGTCGGCGAAGATGCAGACGTTGCGGCTGTGGTTGCCCGGATCCAGGGCGCGACCCGTAAATATGGTGCCATACAGAAAGCTGAGGTCCTTTTCAAAGGGATGTTCAATGGCAAATTGCCCCACGATGCTTTTTTTGATTCTCCGGCCCCAGTCGACCAGCTGGTCATAATGTGCGGCATCAAGAACCAGGCCCAGAGTCTCCGCCTCAACCAGGGCATAAAAGGCCCCGCCATAGGCAATGTCAAATTTTACCCGGCCAATACCCTCCACCTCAACCCACCGATCCTGCATCAGCACAAAGGAGGGTACATTCAGAAAATCCACGCGGCTTGTTTTGCCCCCCTCCATCCATCCTCTCGCACGGATCAAACCCGGAGGTGCATCGATGACAAGCGGCTGGGGATTCTGCCTCACGGCGATGGCTCCGGTATCCAGCATCAGGGTGGTCAGGGCGATAATGGCATGACCGCACATGGTACTGTATCCCTCGTTGTGAAGAAAAAAGGTGCCAAAATCCGATCCTGCATTTACCGGTTCGGTAACTACGGCTCCGTACATGTCGGCATGCCCACGGGGTTCCCACATCAAGGCCCTCCTGATATCATCCAGGTGATCCCTGAAATATCTTCTCTTTTCCAGGATGCCGGCACCCGGAATCTCCCCGATCCCATCCAAAATCACCCGCAGCGGTTCGCCACCGGTGTGCAGGTCAATGGTCCGGATCCTTTTCCAGGATTCAGGGGGTTGCCAGGATTTCAAAGCACTCTTTGTCATGCCTTGCCTTCTGTTTTATCTCATGCTTTCAACCTCTTCGATGGTCTTGGGCTTGCGTTTGCCCAGTACCCTGTATCCGCCGGGCGTGATGACGATGTCCTCTTCGTTGCGGATGCCCCCGAAATCACGGTAAGCGTTCACCGCTTCGTAATCAAGATATTCGGTGAATTTGCCCTGGCTTCTCCAGAGGTCGATCAGTTCAGGAATGAAATAGATACCCGGTTCGATGGTGGCCACAAATCCCACCTCCATCGGTCGGGCAAGCCTGAGCGACTTGAGTCCGAACAGGGTGCTCTTCGGTTCTCCGTCGTAGCCAACGTACACCTCTCCGAGATCTTCCATATCGTGAACATCCAGTCCCATCATGTGTCCCGTTCCGCATGGAAAGAAGAGAGCATGGGCACCGGCGTTAACCGCTTCTTCCAGGTTTCCCTTCATCATGCCCATTCCTTTCAATCCTTCAGCAATGGTAAGGCATGCAGTAAAATGTGCATCCCTGAATGGCCTTCCGGGGACCAGCGTTGCCAGCGCGGCCTCATGTGCGTCGAGGGTGATCTGGTAGATCTCGCGCTGCCGGGGGGTGAAGGTTTTGTCGACCGGAAAGGTGCTTGAGAGGTCACCGCAATAGCGCAGGTCGGTCTCAGCGCCGCAGTCGCAGAGCACCATATCGCCGCTCTTCAGCGTATTGCCGTGATAATGGTTGTGAAGGGTCTGTCCGTTGATCGTCATGATCACCGGAAAGGATATTTGTCCCCCTGCTGCCAGCGCGATCTCCTGAACGCGGGCAGCAAGTTCTGCCTCCTTCATTCCGGCGCGGGCCATGCGCATGGCGGCCACATGCATATCCACGGACAGGTTGACCGCCTTCTCGATTTCGGCGATTTCGTCTTCCGACTTGTGGTTTCTCAGGTCAACCACCGCGCGGGTGAATGGTATCGAGGCTTTGGCTTTGGTTTCGTCGGGATGAATTCCGAGCCACCTGAACAGTTTGAGTTTGTTTTCAGGCCGGTAGGGAGGCAAAAAATGGATCGTACGACCCTTTTTGACGGCCTCTTCAAGATATCCGGCCAGCTGGCCGGCCGGTCTTACCTCACGGATGCCGTATTTGTCACCCCGCTCAAGCAGGGTGGGCTGGGTACCCATCCATACGATATCCTCTACCGTCAGGTCGTTTCCGAAGAGGATATCGGCCCCCTCGTCGAGGTCAATGACTGCATTCAGTCCGGCGTAATCCATGCCCCAGAAATAGAGAAAGGAGCTGTCTTGTCTGAAATGGTAGGTGTTGTCGGCGTAGTTCATTGAACTCTCTTCGTTTCCGCAGAATAACAGAATTCCGCGGTCGATCTTCTGCCTCAGGGCAGCACGGCGCTGCAGGAAGGTCTCTTTGCTGAACATATGTTTTATTATTTTGTACAGCCGTTAAGATAGTAAGAATCCCTTCCTCAAAGGGTTTTATCATTAAATTTGGAATCTTAAACCTATCAAGATGCTGAACAAGAGAGGATTTGCCAGCGACAACAACGCACCGGTCCATCCTGAGGTGATGGAGGAGATGCTGAAGTGCAACGTCGGTCACACCGTAGGTTATGGCGATGACCCCTATTCCGCCATGGCCATCCGCCAGATCCGTGAACACTTTGGCGAGGAGACGGAGGTCTTTTTTGTCTTCAACGGCACTGCAGCAAATGTGCTTGGACTCAATAATATTACCTCTTCCTTTCATTCAATAATCTGTTCAGAGACCGCACACATCGAGGAGGATGAATGCGGGGCCCCTGAGTTCTTCACCGGCTGCAAATTGTTGCCGGTGCATACCACCGATGGCAAAATCGGTCCTGACCAGATCAGGCCCCATCTGAAGGGTTTTGATTTCGAGCATCACTCCCAGCCCCGGGTGGTCAGTATCACCCAGTCGACCGAGCTCGGAACGGTTTACTCCCTCAAGGAGATCCGCGAGCTCGCAGATTTCGTGCACGGCTATGGCATGTTCCTGCACATGGACGGGGCCCGGATTTCGAATGCTGCCGCGGCCCTCGGGGTAACTCTCAGGGAGACCAGCCGCGACTGCGGCGTCGATGTGCTGTCGTTTGGGGCCACCAAGAACGGTGGCATGTATGGCGAAGCGATCCTCTTTTTCAACCCGGCGCTGGCCGAAAATATGAAGTACCACCGCAAGCAGTCGATGCAGCTGGCCTCGAAGATGCGATACATTGCGGTGCAGTTCAGCGCCCTGCTGAACAGGGATCTTTGGCTCACGAATGCCAGCCATGCCAATGCAATGGCTGCGCGACTGGCAGAAAAAGCATCGAAAATCCCGGGCATAGTCCTCACCCAACCGGTTGAGGCAAACGGGGTTTTTGCAAAAGTTCCCCCGTCGGTCATTCCCGATCTGCTTGAGCATTTCTTCTTTTATGAATGGGATGAGAGCCAGTCGGTGGTGCGTTGGATGACTTCATGGG
>CAYGOU010000185.1:0-6367 GCA_964351455.1 uncultured Porphyromonadaceae bacterium | reverse complement strand
GGGCGAGGGCGATCATGAGCCCGGGACATGAAATATGTCTGGATTTGGCCTGCATGTGCTAAAAGGATGATTATCAGCAAAACAAATATACGAAACCCTTGCGGCTTTCAAGATATTGTTTGATCAACGCAGCCTAAAAAAACACCGGCCGGGAGAAACCCGGCCGGTAGTAAACAGAGCCATATAATCTGATCACTTCATCAGATTCAAACGATGGGTATGGACAAACTGATTGCTGGTCAGTTTGACCACGTAAATGCCAGGATCAAGCTCACTGAGATCCAGGTCAACCTGGTTAACTCCGGACTGGAAAATCCGGTTGGTTATCCATTTGACCTCCTGACCCTGGATGTTGTACACCTGAATTTCAACCGAAGCTTCAGTACTCAAAGAGAACTTAAGGGTGGTGAAATCCCGGAATGGATTGGGAAAGTTTGAAATATCAAGGTTGTTTCCTGAAAGCGATTCAAGATTGGATGATCCCTTTTTGAAGCTGAGATTGCGGATCCTGATATCAAAATCCTTATAGTCAGAACCGTTTCCGATTGCACTGAAAACCACATTGAGCAGATCTTCGGGAGTAAAGAAGCGGTGGTTTACAGAGGCGAGCTGCGTAAGGTCAATCGTGTAGGTTTTCCAGTCGCTGCCCAGCGAGAAGCGGGTTCTGAACTGGTCGCTCCACCGTTTAATGGAGGCTTTTGATATCACCATTTCTACCTGTCCCGATCCCATGGCTTCAAATTCGATCTGTCCGTAGCCGGTAAGGTCAACCGGTATGTTACCCGGTTTCAGGGCACGGAAAATGGAGGCATAGGTTCTGACCTGCCCGCTTAACGAAGCATTTCTTTCGAGCAGCAGTGCATCTCCTGAAAGCGGACCCTGGCAGCTTTCGACCGAGAAGTGCTCAATCATTGCACCCTGCGGGTCGTAATCCTTACCCCACGGACCGTCGGCATAGTATAACGCATCTCTTGCAGGATCCAGGTCGTTTGCAAGACTGAAGTCGATGTCGAAGAGGTATCCGGTGGGTACCGAAACCGATTGGTTGATCTGGTTGGGATCTACTGGCAGCGTAAATTCAAGGCGTTCACGCTCAGCACCTTCATGACGGGTGAGCTTTGCCCTGACCGTCACTTCGGTGTTGCCCGCTGCGTTGTTAAGGTTAAGATGGAGCATTCCGTCTGCGTAGTATCCGCTTTTCACAAATACGGCGGGTGTTTTTGCGGTTTCGCGGTTATTGAAGCTGAGCGGCAGATGTGATTCAAGCCGGTTCAGCAAATCGTTTACCATGTCAATGGTCGACTGCGGAGTCACCGACCAAACCTGGAAGTTGAACACTTCTGCTTCAGCTCCGGTCTGGTACTCTTCATTGTGCCAGCGGTTGTCAATCACCCAATTTCCGTTTTCGGCGTAGGCCACCAGACTGATGGCATAGTCGACCGAACCATCGGGCTGCACCAGTTTCCCGAGGATGAATTCTTCACCCCGGATGACTGGTTTATGAATAAGATCAAGTGAGGCACCCATCAGCCGGTCGCAGATCATTTTGGTGTGGTTGTATACCTCACCTTCGGTGGCTATGGCCAGGATGGCGGCCATCCTTTTGTCGTTTTGGTTAAAATAGTCGACAGAGAAAACCTGGGTTGCGTTTGAAATTCCGATGAGATCCCCGGGGGTGGTTATGAAGCCACTGCTTTCAAACGGACCGTTTTCGGAAAGCAGAATAGCCAGGTTGAATCCGCCTTTCATTCGGCCTGCCGGAGCGATGATCTGTTGAAAAGCCAGGTTTTCACTGAAGGCCGGAATCTGTTCACGGCTCTCCATGGTTCCCAGACTGTTCTCCCGGGCCCGGCTGTAATTCCGACCGGCGATCAGTGCTGCCAGTGATCCGTCGCTTTCGAGTCCACCGTCGTTACCGCCTGATGAACCAGAAACGGTAACAGAAACAAGATCTTCATTGTTTTTTAATGTGGTGTCGGTTTCATCCAGGGAGATCAGTCTGGCACGGTTTTCAGCCGATCCGTTGACCTTAACGGTAATTTCAAGCTGAACCTGCGACTGGGGTTGGATGACCGGGATGGTCCAAAAATTGGTGGCAGGATTATAACTGCCGGTGGATGCTGATGATGAAAAGAAGATGAAGTTGCCATGCAGCACGTCTTCGATGATAACGTTGTGTGCGGCATGGGTGTTGCTGTAATTGGTAACCTGGATGGTAAATACTGAGTGTTCTCCCACTTTAGGGGCGCCGTTGTAAACGGTCTTGGTGACTCCAAGGTCGAGCAGGATATCGGGTGAGTCGATGCAAACCTCATCACTGTTGTTATCCGGATTTTCATCTTCTGCGAAATGATCGTAATTCTCCAGGGTGACCATGTTGCAGACCTCATCGGCTATGATCAGCTTAACATTTATGGTCAGTGTGAAGCTTTGTTCGGATGCAATTGCCCCGACGTTCCAGATTCCGGTAGCGGGAACATAGGTTCCCTGCTGTGCGACGTGACTGATGTAAAGCAGTCCTGCCGGCAAAAGATCTTTTACCACCACCCCGGTAACCCCTTCGCCTGAATGGTTGGTTGCGGTGATGGTGAATTGTACAAACTGATTAACCCCGGGCTGGGTTTGATCCGCCACCTTTATCACACCGACATCCCATGCGGTGAAGCCAGGTCTGCGGATGCTGTCTCCGCTCTCCTGGGCAAGGATCTGCTGGCCGGTCGCCAGGAGCAGGAGCATAATGCCTGCTGTCAGGATCCCTTTTCGTATGAGTTTGATGTTGGCCATCTGAATATCGCTTTGTTGTTCACAGTTTCTTTGCTGCGAAGAGCAACCAAACGAAGGGCCAATGGTTGTAACGATCTGATTAATAGCGGCATAAACAAAAGCAAAAAGCCACAATTGTTCCAATTTGTGGAATAATTGCGGCTTTTCCGGAACGAAACCCGGCTTTCGGCTTATTTATAAGGGGATGTTGCCGTGTTTTTTTGGCAGGTTATCGAGCTTTTTGTTTCGGGTCATTTCAAGGGCCTGTATGAGCTTAATGCGGGTATCCTTCGGAAAAATGATCTCATCGATGTAACCCAGTTCGGCTGCGCGGAAGGGATTGGCGAATTTCTCCTTGTAGTCGTCGACCGCCTTGACTCTTCCTTCAGGATCGAGTTCGCGGTATAGAATGTTCACCGCGCCTTCCGGTCCCATTACGGCAATTTCGGCCATCGGGTAAGCCATGTTGACATCGGCGCCGATGTGCTTTGAGGCCATCACGTCGTACGCACCCCCGTAGGCTTTTCTGGTTATCAGGGTTATTTTCGGAACGGTGGCCTCGGCGAATGCATAGAGCAGTTTGGCTCCATGCTTGATGATCCCGCCAAGCTCCTGGTTGGTGCCGGGCAAGAAGCCCGGAACATCCACGAAGGTGACCAGCGGGATGTTGAAAGCATCGCAGAAACGCACAAACCTTGCAGCTTTCACCGACGAGTTGATGTCGAGACACCCTGCCAGGTGAGCGGGCTGGTTGGCGGTGATTCCGACGGTAAATCCATTGAGCCTGCCAAAACCCACCACGATGTTTTTGGCATAATGGGGCTGAACTTCCAGAAAGTGATGATCATCCACCACGGTGGTGATGATCTCCTTGATGTCATAGGGTTTATTGGGATCATCCGGTACGAGGTTCTGGAGTTTCTCATCAACCCGGGTTGCTGAATCGGTCGGCACCTTATAGGGGGGATCCTCCATGTTGTTTGAGGGGATGAACGAAAGCAGTTCTCTTAGCATCATCATGGCCTGGTCGTCGGATGCTGCGGCAAAATGGGCGACTCCGCTCCGGCTGTTGTGAGTCATGGCTCCTCCGAGATCCTCTTTTGAAACCTCTTCATGGGTCACGGTTTTGATCACGTCAGGTCCGGTCACGAACATGTAGGAGGTGTTCTCTACCATGATGATGAAATCGGTCAGTGCTGGTGAGTAAACGGCACCTCCGGCACATGGACCCAGGATGGCGGATATCTGCGGAATCACCCCTGAGGATCTGACATTGCGGTAAAAAATATCGGCATATCCGGCCAGGCTCCTGACCCCCTCCTGAATGCGGGCGCCTCCCGAATCGTTGAGTCCGATCACCGGTGCCCCCATCTTAACGGCCAGGTCCATCACCTTAACCACTTTATCGGCGTTTGACCGGCTCATGGTTCCTCCGAAGACGGTGAAATCCTGTGCAAATAAGAATACCTGGCGTCCGTCGACCTTGCCATAGCCGGTGACCATTCCGTCGCCCGGGATCTTTTTGTCGCCCATGCCAAAATCCTGGGTCTGGTGTGCTACCAGCTTGTCGACTTCAACAAAGGTGCCGGGGTCGAGCAGGTCCTGGATCCTTTCACGGGCGGTTTTCTTACCTCCGGCATGTTGCTTGGTGATTCTCTCTTCGCCACCGCCAATTTCAGCGGCCTGGTCAAGATTTATGAGTCTTTCAAATTTCTTTTCGATTGACATGGCTGTATTGTTTATTCCAAAATGATCATAATCTGGTCGCTGTCGACGGTATCACCTGCTTTCACCAGGATCTCCTTCACGACCGATTGTTTTCCCGACTTATATTCGCTTTCCATTTTCATGGCCGAGACAGTGACCAGCGTTTGTCCCGCTTCAACCGGATCGCCGGTTTTGACCAGCACATCGACCACCTTACCGGGCATCGGAACCCGGATCTCATTGCTCTTGTCGTGTCCGGAGCCGGTGTTCCGGGCCTTCATATACCGGGTTTCGGCATCCTGTATTTCCACCTCAAAAGTGTTGTAAAAGGTGTTAACGGTATACCTTTTGGAATTACCCTCCCGGATGGCTTCAACATTGTAAGACCTGCCGTCGAGAAGCAGTGAATATATTCCCTCATCCAGCTTTACCAGGTCAACCTCGTAAATCAGTTTGTCGACCCTGATCTGGTAAATGTTTCCTTTTCTGGCCAGGATCTCAACGTCAGCGGTGCGATTCTGATCGATCAGTTGAATTTCCATATCAAATTCTTGTTACTCCTTTGACTTTTCCGTACTGTTTCCAGGCTGAGCCCTGATTTGAAACGTTTTGAGCGCCTTCATGCTCTGAGATCCGGTTCAGGTATTCGATGTAGGAGACCATCAGGGCTATGTCTTCACAGGTTTCATAACAGAGATCCGGATTAAACAGGGTCTCCGCATTTTTCTCAATGAACCCGGTATCGTAGTTTCCGCTGATAAAATCCGGGGTCTGCATGATCCTTTTCAGAAAGGGGATGGATGTTTTCACTCCGGTAATCTTGTATTCAAAGAGAGCCCTGAGCATCCGGTCGATGGCTTCTGTGCGGTCACGGCCCCAGACGATCAGTTTGCTGATCAGGGGATCGTAATAAATGGGGATTTCGAATCCGGGGTAGACATATCCATCCTGTCTGACTCCGGTACCCAGCGGTTCGGTCAGGTGGCGGATGCGTCCGGGACTGGGCATGAAGTTCCGGTCGGGATCTTCGGCATAGATTCTGCATTCGATGGCATGTCCGCGCTGAACCACCTCCTGCTGGGTCATAGAAAGCGGTTCACCGAATGCAATCCGGATCTGTTCCTTAACCAGGTCGATCCCGATCACCCTTTCGGTGATGGGGTGTTCAACCTGGAGGCGGGTGTTCATTTCAAGAAAATAGAAATTATGCTGGTCGTCGGCCAGAAACTCAATGGTACCGGCACCTTCGTAACCGACGGTTCGGGCAGCTGCCACAGCAGCTTCGCCCATCCTTTCGCGCAATTCAGGGGTGAGCAGCGGGGAGGGGGTCTCTTCGACCACCTTCTGGTGCCGCCGCTGTACCGAACACTCTCTTTCACATAAATGGATAACATTTCCGTGACGGTCGGCCAGGATCTGAAATTCAATGTGATGGGGATTGGTGATGAACTTTTCAATGTACACGGTACCGTTCCCGAATGCTGCCTTTGCCTCTGAGCGGGCTGCCCTGAGGGAGGCGAGGATCTCCTTCTCCTCCTTCACCAGCCGCATTCCCTTGCCACCACCACCGGCGGTGGCTTTGATCATCACCGGCAGTCCGATCTCCATGATCCGACGGGCGGCCTCCTGGTCTGTGCCGAGGTTGGCATCGGTGCCCGGAACCACCGGTACTCCCGAGTGAATCATGGTTTCACGGGCGGTGATCTTGTCGCCCATGGTTTCGATTACCCTCTGTGAAGGACCGATGAAAACGATTCCTTCTTTCTCACATCTTGCCGAAAAAGCGGCATTTTCAGACAAAAATCCATAGCCCGGATGAATGGCCTCGGCCCCCGATCTCCTGGCAACTTCAATGATCTTGTCGATGTTGAGATAGGATTCTGCTGATGGTGAAGGA
>CAYGOU010000184.1:0-6408 GCA_964351455.1 uncultured Porphyromonadaceae bacterium | reverse complement strand
TATTTATGTTTTATGGGGATCTTGTGACGGAAACCCAAATTACACTGATTCATTGATGGGACAAAAAATATCCCCGAATGGGGAATTATTGTGGAATTCTAATGGAGTTAAAATTGCCGAAGGAGATTACTTCGCTCAAATCGCCACTGTCATTGCCAATGATACTGTTTATATATGCTATAAAGATGACAGTTTTCATCTTGATATGTACACTACTATTAAACTTGTAGCCATTGAAGAAAACGGCAATATTTGCTGGGGAGGATCTCTCCTAATTAATTCAGAGGAAACCATTAAGGCAAGTCCACAAATTTCGAATTTGTTAATGGGTCAAGGGGTAATATGCTTTAATTCATTAGACTATGGGTCAAGTTCATTTGGAAAAATAAAAATGCAGAATTTTTGGAGTGATGGAACAATTGGGGGTAAAAGTGTATCAATTTCAGATTACAACTTGAATAGGACAAATTATAAAATTACTATGAATCCCTCTGGGAATACTATCGACATATCAAATTGTCAATCATTAGAAAATGTAATGCTAATTGATATTTCAGGAAAAATGATCCAAACCTGGGCAATCAGCAATACAAGGGAATCATTCGTTCATCTTGATTGTCCTCACTTAAAGAAAGGTATATATTATATCAAATTAGTATTTAATAATACGATCCAAACATCAGCTATTGTTATTAATTAACTCTTTTCTTAGTCTTATTTTCTAAAGGCCTCTTTCTTCTTTCTTGGGTACAACGTGCACCGGATGCCCCATATACAGCTCAGCCACCTCCATCACCGTTTCTGATACTGTTGGATGCGGGTGGATGGTGAGGGCGATGTCGCTCACGCGGGCGGCCATCTCAATGGCCAGCACCAGTTCTGAAATGAGATCACCGGCACCTTTGCCAATGATTCCTGCTCCGACGACGATCTCGGTCTCCTCCTCAACAACCAGCTTGGTAAGTCCTGTTGTGTCACCATTGGCAACGGCCCTTCCGGATGCCGCCCACGGAAATTTAGCGGTGCGAACCTTCATTCCCCGATCCTTGCACTCCTGCTCGGTGAGTCCCGCCCAGGCAATCTCAGGATCGGTGTAAACGACAGCGGGAATGGCACGGGCGTCGAATATGGTTTTTTTGCCCGCAATCGCCTCAGCAGCCACCCGTCCCTCTGCACTCGCCTTATGCGCCAGCAGCATGCCGCCGGCCACGTCGCCAATGGCAAAAATATGCGGCACATTGGTGCGGTTCTGGAGATCCACCTTGATGAAACCCCGCTGATCCAACTTCACACCAGCCCTCTCCAACCCTATGCCCCCCGAATTCGGCCTCATCCCCACCGAAATCAACACCGCATCATACTCCCGCTCAAAAACTCCTCCGGTTTCACTTTTTTCACCATTTTCACTCGTTTCACCCCCCACAATCCTCCGCATCACCACCTTCACACCATCCTCCTTCTCCTCCAGCTGCTCAACCAGCGTGCTGAAAAAGCTCTCTTCGAACATCCCCTTGTTGGCCCGCATGTAAAGATTCACCAACTCCGGATCCATCGTGGGCATCACGCCGGGAGTGGCCTCCACCAGGGACACCTTTGATCCCAGCGCCCTGTAAATGGTGGCCGACTCCATTCCGATGTAACCCCCGCCGATCACCAGCAGACGCTCCGGAATCGACCTCAGATCCAGCGCAATCTCGGCATTCATCACCCGGTCACTGTACTCCTTCACAAAAGGCAACCTCACCGGCGACGCCCCCGTCGCCACAATCAGGTGTTTAAACTTAATTACTTTGTTTTCTCCCTCTTCTTCCTTTCCCTCTGCCTTCCTGCCTTCTTGCCCTCCTGCCTTTCCCTCTGCCTTCTTGCCCTCCTGCCCTCCTGCCTTGACCGACATCGTATGATCGTCGATCAACTCTGCCCACCCTTGAATATACTGGATCTTCCTCGCCTTCACCAGCTGTCCGAGTCCTCCCGTCAACTGCTTCACCACACTATCCTTCCAGGACTTCACCTTCTCGCGGTCGATCTTCGGCTCTTCAAAGGTCATGCCCCAGGCGGCGGCCTTGTGGGCCTCCTCCTTCACCTTGGCCAGGTGCAAAAGGGCCTTGGTGGGAATGCATCCCCGGTAGAGGCATACCCCGCCGGGATTTGACTGGGCATCCACCAGGGTGACTTTCATGCCGAGGTCGGCGGCCATGAATGCGGCACGGTATCCACCCGGACCGGCACCCAGCACCACCAAATCATGTTCTTCTATATTGCTCATAATGAATAATCTAAATTAAAAACGCTAGAGCCAGGTCCTGAAGGGCTCCTCCAGTGCGCTGCTCATCCAGCTCATAAAACGTGCTCCGTCGGCCCCGTCGATCAGCCGGTGATCGTAACTCAGCGACAAGGGCAGCATCAGCCTCGGAACAAATGCTCCATCGCGGTAAACCTGCTCCATCGCCGCCTTTGACACCCCCAGAATGGCCACTTGATTCGGATATACGATTGGGGTGAAAGCGGTTCCACCGATACCCCCGAGATTGGAGATGGTGAAGTTGCCTCCCTGCATCTCTTCGCTGGTGAGCTTGCGGTTGCGCGCCCGCTCGGCAATGCCGTTGAGCTCGGCGGCCAGCTCGGTAAGGCTCTTCCTGTCCACATCCCGCACCACCGGAACAAGCAGTCCCTGCTCGGTATCCACGGCAATCCCGATGTGTACGTAATCCTTGTAGATGATCTTCTTGTTCTTCATATCCACGCTGGCGTTGAACTTCGGAAACTTCCGGAGCGCCATCGCCGATAGTTTCAACAGAATGGCCGTCATCGTCAGCTTGCCGCCCGCCTTCTCAACCATCCCCTTGTTGGCCAGTCTGAACTGCTCGGCCATCGTAATGTCGGCCTTCTCAAACTGTACCACCTGCGGAATGGTCTGCCATGAATTCACGGTGCTCTCGGCGGTGATCTGACGGATGCGGCTCATCGGCTGAATATCCACATCGCCCCACTGCGAAAAGTCGGGCACCTCGGCATAATCAAACGAAGCACCCACCTTCGGACTCTGAATCACCTCCTTGGCATGCGCCTTAACGTCGGCATCTGAAATCCTTCCACCCCGACCGCTGCCCTTCACCTTCGCAATGTCAAGTCCCAGCTCCCGCGCAAACCTCCGCACCGACGGCGACGCCGGCACCAGCACTGAGGAGGGTTGAAGTTGAGCGGAGCGAAATCCCGATGGCGAAGCGGATCGGGATGGTTCAAGTGGTTGAAGTTGAGCGGAGCGAAATCCCGATAGCGAAGCGGATCGGGATGGTTTAAGTGGGGATGACTCTTCTACCACTTTAACCACTTTTACCACTTGAACCTCTCCCCCCTCTTCAACCTTTTTATCATTTTCAACCTTTTCAACCTCTTCCCCCCCCGTCTCAACCACCAAAATCGTCTGCCCCACTCTCACCTCATCTCCGGCGTTCACCTTGATATCCACCACCTTGCCTCCGACGGGAGTCGGGATGTCGGTAGTGGCCTTATCGGTTTCGATCTCGATGATCGACTGGTCCTTTTCTACCATATCTCCCACTTTGACCAGAATCCTGGCCAGGTAGCCCGATACCACGTTATCGGCAATTTCAGGGAGTTTTATCTCTTTTTTCATGTTGTTTCCTTTCGTCGGTTATTCAGTGGTGGCAGGATTGGCCTTGTCGGCACGGATTTTCAGTTTCTTCTTTGCCTTCTTCACCAGGTCGGCACCGATCTTTCCCTGAGCCTCAAGGTGAACCAGCGTTGAATATACGATGTGTTTCGCATCCACCTCAAAATGATCCCTCAGCGAAGAACGGTCCTCGCTCAGGCCGAAGCCGTCGGTACCGAGCGCCACAAACTCCCCCGGGAACCAGGTCGCCACAGAGAGCGGAAGGGCCTTCACATAGTCGGATGCAGCCACGAACAATCCCGCCTCATCCCCGGTCAGAAACCGGATGTGACTCTCGAGCTTGTTGTCGGGGTTCAGCACATTGTGCCGCTCCACGTCGCGGGCGTCGTCATAGAGGTTTTTGTAGCTGGTCACGCTCCAGATGTGCGGGTCGATGCCATAATCCTCTTTCAGGATGTTGGCCGCCTTGATGGCCTCGTTCATGATGGCTCCGCTGCCCAGCAGGTTCACATTGTGGGGATTGTCGTCGGAATAGTGGTACTGGTACATCCCCTTGAGAATGTGCTGCTTGGTGCAGGGGGGCTTGGCGGGATGATGGTATTTCTCGTTCGTGATGGTGATGTAATAGATGAGGTCCTTGCCCTCGAGATACATCTCGCGGATACCCTCTTCAACGATGATAGAAAGTTCATAGGCGAAGGCGGGATCATAGGCGCGAACCGAAGGATAGGTCATGGCCAGCAGATGGCTGTTGCCATCGAGATGCTGGAGTCCCTCGCCCGCCAGGGTGGTGCGGCCCGAGGTGCCCCCGATCATGAATCCCTTGGCCCGCATGTCGGCGGCGGCCCAGATCAGGTCGCCAACCCGCTGAAATCCGAACATCGAGTAGAAAATGAAGATGGGAATGTTGTTCACGCCATGGGTGGCGTATGCGGTGCCGGCGGCAATGAACGACGACATCGATCCCGCCTCATTGATCCCCTCTTCGAGGATGGCGCCATCTTTGGCCTCCTTGTAATACATCAGGCTCTCGCGGTCGACCGGCTCGTAAAGCTGTCCCTTGTGTGAGTAGATCCCCACCTGCCTGAAGAGCGGATCCATTCCGAAGGTGCGAGACTCATCCGGCACGATCGGCACGATGAGCTTTCCTATGTTTTTGTCTTTCAGGAGTTTGCTCATAATCTGAACCATCACCATCGTGGTGGCCATCGGCTTGTCTCCCGAATCGTTGCTGTATTCGGCAAAAATGTTGTGTTCGGGCATTTCGAAGCGCACCTTTTCGGTGTTTCGCCTGGGCAGAAATCCGCCCAGCTTTTCGCGGCGCCCGAGCAGGTATTTGATCTCCTCGCTGCCCGGATCGGGACGATAGAAGGGGGCCTTACCGATCACATCGTCTGAAACCGGAATCCCGAAGCGGCTGCGGAAGTACTTCAGCTCCTCCTCGTTCAGCTTCTTCTGCTGGTGGGTGATGTTGCGCCCCTCGCCGGCCTCGCCGAGTCCGTAGCCCTTGACGGTGGCCGCCAGGATCACGGTGGGGGTTCCCTTGTGGTTCACCGCCTCCAGATAGGCGTTGTACACCTTAAGGGGATCATGGCCGCCACGGGTCATCTTGACCAGCTGTTCATCCGAATAGTGTTCGACCATCCGGCTGGTCTGCTCATATTTTCCAAAAAAATCTTTGCGGATAAAATCACCGCTTGAAATGATGTAGCGCTGACGGTGCCCGTCGACCACCTCGCCATGCCTTTTGGCCAGCATGCCGTCGTTGTCCTTTTCAAATAGCGGATCCCAGTCTGCACCGTGAAGCACCTTGATAACGTTCCAGCCGGCACCGTGAAAGGCCGACTCCAGCTCCTGCACGATCGAGCCGTTGCCCCTGACAGGACCGTCGAGGCGCTGCAGGTTGCAGTTCACAACGAATATCAGGTTGTCAAGCTCCTCGCGGGATGCCAGGGTAAGCGCACCCATCGACTCGGGCTCATCCATCTCACCGTCGCCCAAAAAGGCCCACACCTTCTGGTCAGAACGCGGAATCAGTCCCTTATCCTCCATGTACCGGTTGAAACGTGCCTGGTAGATGGCGGTAATCGGCCCCAGTCCCATTGATACGGTCGGAAACTGCCAGTAATCGGGCATCAGCCTCGGATGCGGGTAGGAAGAGAGTCCGCCTCCCTCACGCAGTTCATGCCTGAAGTTCTCGAGATCCTTCTCGGTAATGCGCCCCTCCATGAAAGAGCGGGCATAAATGCCCGGAGCGGCATGACCCTGAATGTAAATCAGATCGGGACGCCGGCCGTCGTCGCCGCCCCTGAAGAAGTGGTTGAAACCCACTTCGTAAAGCGTGGCGCTCGAAGCGTAGGTCGATATATGTCCGCCGATGCCGTCCGACTCCTTGTTGGCCCTCACCACCATCGCCATGGCGTTCCACCGGATGATGCTCTTGATGCGCCTCTCAATCTCGCGGCTGCCCGGGTAGGGCGACTCCTTCGAAACAGGAATGGTGTTGATGTAGGGGGTGTTGCCCTGATAGGTAAACTTGATTCCTTTGATCTGAGACCGGGCCTGCAGCATCAGCAGGATCTCACGGGCCCGCTCAGGACCCTCATTTTCAATGATATAATCAAGAGATTCGATCCACTCGCGGTTCTCGATCTCCTGCAATCTTGCTACTTCGTTGCTATCCATTGGTTTAATCTTATAATGTCGTACCCTAAACGGTAGTGCTATAACAAATGAGGGGGGAAAAAGTTTCCTCCTCACCCCCTCCTCACCCC